>JAYVQD010000423.1:0-4829 GCA_043777275.1 Nitrosomonadales bacterium | reverse complement strand
TCAGCGACACGGTGACGTTGCCGCCTTCATCGAGAATATCCAATGCTTCGGAAGCCGCGCGGGTCAGCGGCGTATTTTGGTTGACGGGGCGCAGTGCAGTACGCTTGCCACCATCGGCGGTGACGATAATTTTGCTGAGTACCGCCGGTGTGACGGGCGCGCTGAATTGGAAATTCAGCCCGTTGCGCGGATCGCAGCCGGGATTGCCATCGAGCACGCCGCACGTCACGTTGAGCGAAAATACGGGGCGCACCGTAAAGTTAATGATCTGATCCGTTTTGCTCGCTACGCCGCTCAACGCGGCAATGCCTGCGCCCCAGATCAGCCGCACTTTCGTGCTGTTGGCGAAGGGTTGCATGCAGCGGTAGGCCATCCACCATTGCTGATCCCACTGACTTTCCATAAAGCTCGACTGGTGTACGCGCATGGCGCGCAAACCGTCGTCGCGCGACAGGCGTTCAGCGCGCAGGGGTGATGCGCCCTCGGCTTGGCATTGCAAATGTTGATCGACGCTCGCCAAATCAGGTTGGGCATCAGGGCGCAGCAGGAAAACGTCGTGCTCCTTGATGCTGGACATGCTCTGATATGGTCGCGTCTCGGCCAGCTTGGGCCCGCCGGTAGTGAACTCCCATGGCCCCGCCGTTTTAACGTCGCGCCCCTCCAGTGTTTTGATACTGACGCGCATCGTCGCTACGCAGCGCGTGCCGATGGGCAGATCACGCGTCCACTCGACGACATAACGCCGCGTATCGACCCAGCGGCCTTTGCCGGGGTCGGATGTTCCTTGCGGGCAGGTGATGGATATGATGGATAAGGGCGCCGCCGCGTCGCCTTCGCCACTGTTACCAAGGCGCACCATGTCAGCGCTGAAGCGTAGCGCCACTTGTTGTATGCGCCGCACTTCGCCTTGCGGGGTAAACGAGACCACCTCCGCGGTTTGTGCGCGTGCCGCGCCTGGCATCAGCAACAGCACGTACGCCAGCAGGGCGCATGTAAAATTATTCAATAAAAACATAGTGTTACAGATGTCCGGGTATCAGTGATACCGCTGTTAACGCAGCAACAAACGCGGTGGGGTTAACGGCGGGCGAACTCAGGCTTTGTCTTGCTGCGCGCCCGCTTTGCCATTTTCGACCACGAACGAAGCGAGATCGCTGATCGTCGCCAGCGGATCGGTCACGCGCGACAACGCGCGCATGCGCACCGCACATTGTTTGGCGGTGATGTCGAATGCGGTAAACCCGCGCTGCGTGCCGTTGGAGAATTTCAGATGCGGATTGTTCTGCCGCGCGGCTTCGGTGATTTTTGCGCTGGGGCCTTGCGAAGTGATCGAAGTGCCGACAAACTCGGTGGCCATGACCGGTGATTTCGCATCGTCGAAGTTGACCTTCAGATCAGCGACGATGCCGTTGTGCACGTCGCCGCCGAGCACCAACGGATTGCTGATCTTGCGTTCGGCAATGAAGCCGAGCAAACGTTCGCGTGCCTTGGGGTAGCCGTCCCAGCCATCGGTCCAGTAGCCTTGTTCACCGCCGGTGATGCGGGTTTGTTGCGCCATCACCGTTTGCTGCGCGATGATGTTCCAGCGCGCGGTGGATTTTTCGAGCGCGCCGTTAAGCCAGCGTTCCTGTTCTGCACCGAGCAGGGTCAATTCCGGGGATAAACGTTCTGGGCAATCCGCCGCCTTGACCACCGTGCTGCCGCCGCGACCGGGGCGCGGGCACACCTGGTGCGAGCGGTATTGGCGGTCATCAAGCACGAACACGCGCGCGAGTTGCCCGAAACCGGCCTGCGTGTAGATGCGCGCGTCCGGCCCACGCGGGCGCGCCCATGCGGGCAGCGGCATGTGTTCGTAGTACGCCTGATACGCGGCGGCGCGGCGCTGTAAAAATTCGGCGGGCGGGTCAAGGTCTTGCGAGCGGTCATTGGCGTAATCGTTATCGACTTCGTGATCGTCCCACGTTACCAGCCACGCAAATGCCGCGTGCGCGGCCTGCAAGTCGGCATCACTTTTGTAGAGTGCATAACGATCACGATACTCTGCCAGTGTCACCGGCTCGCCGCGCTCGTGGCTGCGTACCCGGTTGCTGCCCCACGACGATTCGTAAATGTAGTCGCCGACATGAATGACCAGATCCAAATCTTCGCGCGCCATGTGGCGGTAGGCACTGAAATAGCCTTGCTCGTACTGCTGGCACGAGGCGAGTGCAAAGCGCAGCCGGTCATGCGGCGCATCGGCGGCGGGCGCGGTGCGAAAGCGCCCGGCGGTGCTGGTCGCAGCACCCACATGAAAGCGATACCAATACGTGCGCGCCGGTTGCAGCCCGCTGATTTCGGCGTGTGCCGAATGCGCGAGTTCGGGCGTGGCGCGCTCTACCCCTTTGCGCAGCACGTTGGTAAATAATTCGCTGTCCGCAATTTCCCATGTCACTTCCATCGTGGCATCCGGCATGCCGCCGCCGTTGAGCGCATCGGGTGCCAGTCGCGTCCACAGCACAATGCCGTCCGGCTGCGGATAGCCGGAAGCAACCCCGAGCGTGAATGGGTTTCTATCAAAGCGCGGTTGCGCCAGCAGGCGCGGCGCGGCTGACGACAGAGCCAAGCCGGAGGCGGCGAGCAGGAAGGTGCGGCGGGTAGGCATGGTCAGAGGACGGTGAGAGGAAGTGTTTTTAAATATGATTATTGTGAATCCCTGCCGCATCGACACAACAAGTTTACGTGAGCATACCGGAACATCCACCTGCATGGGCTGGTGCTGGATGGGGTTTACCAAACCACGGGAGGCACGGACGAAGGCGCGCCGTTGTTCCATAAAGCATCCACCCCAAGCCATCAACAACTAAAAACCCTGCTCGACAACATCGTCAAAAGAATCCTGAGGTTACTGACCAGGCAAGGTCATCTGATCGAAGAGGGGGCATCCGCCACCTGGCGGATTGCCATGGGGCCAAGGGCGGGCGCAAAGTGTTGGCCTGCAAAACACATCGTCCGTAGGATGGGTACCGGCCAATGGTCGTAACCCATCACAACAAATCTCACTCACGGCACAAAACTGTGCGCCAACCACCACGGAATCAGCCTGCACGCGGGCGTGCGCTGCGAAGCCAATGACCGGAAAGGCATCGAACAATTGTGCCGCTACATCACGCGCCCGGCGATCTCAAACGAACGCCTAAGTGTGAACCGCGAAGGCAACGTCGTGCTCAAACTCAAAACCCCGTGGTGCAACGGCGCCACCCACATCGTGCTCCCGCCGATGGAATTCATGCAACGGCTGGCGGCGCTGGTGCCGCGACTGCGGCTGCATCTGATCCGCTTTCATGGGGTACTGGCGCCGAATGCGAAGCTGCGGTCGGCGATGCAAAGCTCACCACGGCATTGCTGGATCGGCTAACGCATCACTGCCGCATCGCCGAGACCGGCAACGAGTCCTACCGCTTCAAGCACAGCAGCGCGCAAGCCAAAGAACGCATCAAGTCGCGGGAAAAGAGCAAACACTCCTCGCCAAAAAAGACGAGGAACCCTTCTGAAAGACGAAAGCCAGGAATCACACATTCCCGGCTTTCATTACGTATCGAACCACTCACACAGGAGGCGAAACACCTTCGCAGTCTGGTAGACTTATCCACAGATGCGTAGTTCGCTACGCCGCAAAATGCCTGCTCAAAATTCAGCGAGCACAGCTGGTCAGTTCTAACCGCGCGCCAACAGTCGTAGATTACACAAACGGCGAACCAGGCGGGTCATATTGTGAACCATTTGTTCTCTTTGCCGCTTTGCGCATTTGCCTCTGGCAGCGAAATATGCGTAGAGTTCAGTGAGAAATTCTAGTGTTGTTGAGTAAGTTATTTGTTTGCAGGATACGCTCTAAATCGCATATAGTCCTTTACATGAATGGGCTTCCCAGAAAAATCCAGGCCAGCGTCGCACGCCCACAACTGTCCAGGCAAAGCCCGCAGCAGGGAAACTCGCACATCGCATCCAACGAGAAGACGCGCGAACCGCAGCAAATTCACGAATGCCTATTATCGCGTAGCGGCTACCGGGTACGGATGGCAGACTCTCCGGGGCAGCGCAACAAAGCCACCATGCTCATCAAAAGCATGTATTCATGGCGGGGCTACGCGACGGAACACATCGCCACGCTGCCGCATAACCCGAACTGCATCGCTTTGGAAGCCTCAACCGAGGATAAGATGTTCGGCACCCTCAGCGTCGGGCTTGACTCAGCGGACGGGCTGCTTGCTGACTCACTTTATCAGGCCGAGATCGATATTCTGCGCAGGATGGGACGCCGCGTCTGTGAAATTAGCAAACTGGCGTTTAACCCGCAATACAGCTCAAAAGAAGCAATCGCCTCGTTGTTTCATCTGGCCTATATTTACGCCCACAACATTTATCAGCGCACTGACTTACTCATTGAAGTGAACCCGCGTCATGTCAGCTTCTATCAGCGTAGGCTGGGTTTTCAACAGATCGGCGAACTGCGTACGTGTCCGCGCGTTGATGCGCCAGCCATACTGTTACACGTCGCACTGGACTACGGGGCAAAGCAGATAGCCAAGTACGCCGGCTCTCGCGATCCAAACGGAAAGTCTCTCTACCCCTACTTCTTTTCGGCTGCGGAAGTGCAAGGCCTGACCAGCAGGATAGTAAACGCCGCTTGACCAGAAAATGCAAAGCATAACAAGGGCGCGCTCAAAACCCAAGTGCAACATTTTAGGAGAAAGTGTTGCATGGGAAAATTCTACACGCAGTTGAGTATTGAAGAGCGAACGATGATACCAACGCAGTTGGCGATGGGAATCAAGGCATCGGTCATTGCCCGC
>JAYVQD010000422.1:0-4842 GCA_043777275.1 Nitrosomonadales bacterium | reverse complement strand
AGATAACGTTCCATACTCATCAGGTTGATGGAATGCCATAGTGATGGATCGAATGAAATGGAATTCGTATAACGCATGCCGGTTTGAATGACTTACAGCAAAAGGGTCGCTTGATGCGGCCCTTTTTTTTGCGGTACGGAAAAAAAACCGGTCGAATAATCGACCGGTCAAAAATCGCTCCGCCAGGGAGGAGTGTTTGGCGGAACGCCACACATCGTACTGGTTGCTTCGTTGTCCAGGCCCGCATTTTCTTGGCGGGCCAGCCGATCATTGACAATAGTATAGAAGCGCCCGGCGCTACGCGCTGTACGACTGAAGTAGTACGACTAGTCCGATCGGCCTATCCGAGACGCGTCAATTCAACCAGACGCGCGATAGCCATTTGAGAATCAAGCGCGGCAACGGCGGCGACTAATTGTTCGCGCTGTGCGGCATTGAGCAGGTCGGCGGCGAGCGCCTCGAATTTACGTTGCGCATGCTCCCAGCCGGTGTCAGCGATATCATCGGCGAGGCTGCGCCGTACTTCGGCGACAACCGTGTTGCCGTTTTTGAGTGTGGCGGTAATACGGCAGCAGCGTGTTTCCGGCGCGAGATCGGCAAACGCATCCGGCATTTCAAGTGTGCATTGACGCATCAGCGCGAGCACGTCGCTATCCTTGAAGCGCCCGCTGCCCATCATCTTCGGTGTGATGGTGCCGTCGAGCAACGCCATCGCTACCGTGCAGGGCAAAGAGTGATCGGCGGTTTCGCGGGTTTCGGGTTTCCAGATTTCCGGCACATCCATCCAGCGCGCGAAGGCCTGACGGATGGATTCTATTTTGAGTGAGGTAATGTCACTGAGATGGACCATCGCGCGCAGCTTTTGCGCGGCAAACACCGGCACCTGGCAGTTAAAGCGCGTGGGGAACGATTTGATCATCGTTTGTTGCACGGCGTAGGTGTGACGTTCAAACGTGGTTGGAATCGGCACATCGAATGTTTTGCCATCCGTCAACTGATTCCAGAATCCATACTTGCCCTCGAACACGCCGTCCGGGCCCGTCATGCCTTCGCGTGCCATATAAGCCGCATTGACACCGGCACGCGCGCCCTGCGGGCCCGCCATGCCTTTCCACATCGACAGCGTGCCGGTGCGCGTTTGATTGAGTGCAATGTTGGGAACGACGGCCAATGAAACCGCGTGCGCCATCATCGAAGGCGGCAGGTTTAACAGCCGCGCACAACCCAGCGCCGCGCCGAGTGCCACCACCGGTGTTTGATCCCAGCCGTGATGGTTGTACGGCACCACTTCAACAAAGCGGCATTGCACTTCATAACTGATCGCCATCGCCAGCAGCAAATCTTTGCCGCTCAAATTTTCGGCTTCGGCCACGGCCAGTATGGCGGGCAATGCATCCGCGGGATGACTCACCGCCGACATCACGGTGCTGTCGCTCATGTCGAGGCAGCGCACCATCGCCGAGTTTACAAAGGCCGCCATGTCAGGCGTTGTCGCTACGAGTGAACCGAAGATGCGCGCGGCAGGCCCGGCGGCGACCGGTTGCGCGAGCTTACGCACGATGCGCACCGGTTCCATGTCGAACGCGGCGAGGCTGACGGCCAGCGTGCTGAGGATGCGCGCCTTGGCGGCTTCGATAGCCTTGGCGCTCAGGTCTTCGTAACGCAAACGGGTCGCGAACTCGACCAGTTTTTCCGTGGTTGTATCCACGTAGTATTTGTTTTTAAATGATTATTTATTTGTGCTTTGAATCGCCTGCCACACCCGATGCGGCGTGTACGGCATATCCAGATGTGTGATGCCCAACGGGCGCAGCGCATCCACCATCGCATTCACCAGCACCGGCAACGAGCCGCTGCATCCGGCTTCGCCTACGCCTTTGGCGCCAAGTGCGTTGGCGGAGGTGGCGACCGGGTGATCGTAGATCGCGATGTCGCGCAGCAAGTTCGCGCGCGGCATGGTGTAATCCATGAAGCTGCCGGTTAATAACTGGCCCGTGTGCGGATCGTAGACCGCTTGCTCGCCAAAGGCCTGCCCCGCGCCTTGCACCACGCCGCCATGCACCTGGCCTGCGACCAGCGTGTGATTGAGCACGTTGCCGAGGTCATCGACGGCGATGTATTTTTCAATGGTAGCCGCGCCGGTTTCAGGATCGATTTCGACTTCGGCGATGTGGCAGCCGTTGGGGTAGGTGGCGCCGATCAGCGCCTCGGCGACGCTGTTGAGCGGGTGGGGCTGGGTTGCGCCGAGCGAGGCTGCCAATTCCATGAATCCGACCGAGCGGTCGCCCGCGTGGTAACGGCCTTCTGTGTAGCGAAGTTCGTTTTCAGTGCGTCCGAGTTTTTGCGCGGCGTGCGGTTGTGCGACGGCTATCAGTTTTTGGCCAAGCAGGTGAAACACGCTGCCGGTGCCGAGCGCGCCGCGTGAGCCGCCGGTGCCGTTGCCGATCAAATCGGCAGCGGGCGGCATCGGATGAAACGTGATTTGCGCCGCATCGATGCCGAGCGCGCCGGCGACGATCTGCGGGAACACGGTTTCGTGGCCTTGGCCGGACGCCTGCGTGACGGCGAACAAAGTCATCTTGCCGTCGGGGGCGAATTCGACGGATACCTGATCTTTGGGGGTGGCGCCGCCGCCACCGGCTTCAAGATAGGTGGCGATGCCGATGCCGCGTAATTTACCGGCGGCTTTTGCTGCCGCGCGGCGTTGTTCAAAGCCTGCGTAGTCGGCGTGCTTGAGGCCGTCGTTCATCACCGCTTCAAAATCGCCGGAGTCGTAGACCGTGCCGTTGGCGGTTTTATAGGGCATGGCGCTGGGCGGAATAAAGTTTTTGCGGCGCAGTGCGATTGCATCAAAGCCATGTTCGTGCGCCGCGTGATCGATCAGCCGCTCGACCGCATACGCAATGTCGGGTCGGCCCGCGCCGCGGTAGGCGGAAATCGGCACGGTGTTGGTGAACACCAGCCGCGAGCGCACGTAAATCGCCGGGATTTTATACACGCCGCCCGCGGTGACGGTGATGTTGCGCGTGGCGACGAAGGGGCCGAATCCACCACCATAAGCGCCGAGATCGCAACGGTCATCAAAGCGGATGGCGAGCAGCTTGCCGTCAGCATCGAGGGCGAGTTCGCCAGTCAGTGAAATCGCGCGGCCATGAAAATCGCTGACGAAGGTTTCGCTGCGCGTGGCCACCCATTTGACCGCGCGATTCAATTTTTTTGCAGCGAACATCAAAGCGAAATTTTCCGGGTAGGCCGGGCCGCGCACGCCGAAGCTGCCGCCGACATCCTGCACCACCAGTTCGATTTTGTCCTTGTCCAGCCCGCTGACATGCATGAGCTGTCCGCGCATGCCGCCCTGACCCTGCAGCAGGGTGTGCATGGTGTAGCGACCGCTGGTCGCGTCGAATGCGACCAGCAGCGCACGCGGCTCCATCGCGTTGCCGATCAGGCGCTGGCTTTCGGCGGTGACTTTACTGATGAACGTGGCTTTGGCGAATGCCGCCGCCACCGCCTGCTCGTCGCCGGATTCAAAATCAAACGCCAGATTGCCGGGCACGTCAGCATGCACCAGTGGCGCGCCGGGTTTCATCGCGTCATTGACCGTGGTGACGCAGGGCAGATCGCGGTATTCGACTTCGATCAGATCACGCGCGTCTTCGGCGATGGCCGCGGTTTCGGCGATCAGCATCGCGACGCATTCGCCGACGTAATGCACGTGAGTGGTTGCCAGTACCGGGAAAAACGGTTTTTGCATCGCCATGCCGCCGCGTCCGGGAAAGCCCACCGGATTGGGCAGCGATTTGAAGCCCGCTTCGGCGATGTCGGCAGCGGTGTAGACAGCAACCACACCCGGATGTTGGAGCGCCTTGCTGGCGTCGATGCGCACGATTTGCGCCTGGGCGCGATCGGCGCGCAGAAACACGGTATGCAACTGGTTCGGCAGATTGCAATCCGCGGTGTAGCGGCCCTGGCCGGTAATCAAGCGACAATCTTCGCGGCGTGTCATGGTGTTTTCCTGGTGACTTGTTGCGGTAATTTTCGCATAGATTTCTGTGCGTTCGCAGTTCATATTACGTGCCGGATTGTGCGGGATTGTGGCAAAGTCGTGCGGCGCGTGATGTAATGTGCGGATCAAATCACAGGGGCGGCGATGGTGTGGAACGCAGGCAGGCGAAACCAGATGAATGTGCCGATGCTGGTGTTGTGCGTGGCGTGCGCGGCGGCGCCTTGCGCGGTGAGCGCGCAAGGCTATCCCGTCAAACCCGTGCGCATCATCAACCCGTTCAGTCCTGGGGGATCGCTCGATCTGGTGGCGCGTTTGTTGGCGAAGTCGCTGACGAGTGATTTGGGTCAGCAATTCATTGTGGAGAACCGGCCCGGCGCCGGCGGCACCATCGGCGTTGAGCTGGTGGCGAAATCGCCCGCGGATGGTTACACCTTGTTGATGGTTCAAAGCAGCATCACGGTCAATCCCAGTTTGCAACGCAAGATTGCCTATGACCCGGTAAAAGATTTCGAGCCCATCTCCAAAGTGTCGTCGTACATGTTTTTTGTGGTGGCGCATCCGTCACTGCCCGCGCGCTCTGTCAAAGCATTGATTGCGCTGGCGAAAGCAAAGCCGGCGCAAATCAACTATGCCTCGGTGGGCGTCGGTAGCGGCACGCATCTCGCGGGCGAATTGTTCGGCCACATGGCGGGCGTGAAGCTGGCGCATATTCCGTACAAAGGCACGGGGCAGGTGATGCCGGATTTGCTCGGCGGACAAATCGCCTTGACCTTCGGCAGCACGAGCGTGGTGCCGCATGTGAAATCCGGCAAGCTGATCGCGCTGGCGGTAACCGG
>JAYVQD010000421.1:0-4845 GCA_043777275.1 Nitrosomonadales bacterium | reverse complement strand
GGGCCTCCTTAGCCTTGGTCTTCAAGCGACGCTTCTGGTCGACCGTCATCTCCTTGGCGATCTTCACGAAGAAGGCATCGACCCGCCGCTCGGCTTTGATGTCGTCGGCGAAGGCAGCTAGGCAGGCGGCGCGCATGCCCGAGTCTTGATCGAGGAAGAATCGAATCTTCTGAACGCTCGCGGTCAGCCGCTTGATGTGCATAAAGTGGGCGTATAGCGTGTATTCCGAGTGGATCTGCATGCCTTGATCCGGCAGCTTCTCATCTTTGCCGGGGCCATCCCCGGCCTCCGGGTCTTGGCGGGCGGCAGCTGCGGCGTAGGCTTTGGCCACGCGCTCTCGAAGCGACTGGGACGCCAGCGGATTGGCGCTCTTCTTCATGGACGCAACATAGTCCTGTTCGAGCCATACGCGTGCGTGCCTGCGGAACGGCGGGAAGACGGCGTAGTCCTTGGCATCGAAGGCCGACTGCTGTCACCGCCGGATGTAAATTGACACACTGAGGGATCAAAGGGGCCTGGCTCGCATTGATTTCCGTTGAAGGAATTCACCGCATCTTTTTGAAGCCTTTTAAATCCATGCGGGGTTGACGTTTTTGCCGTAAGCGTTGGGCGCGGTTACTTGATAAGCACCATGCCGCCCGTCTTCGCCGCAGCTCGGTCAAACGTCATCGTGCATCGGCA
The DNA here is from genome assembly GCA_043777275.1 of Nitrosomonadales bacterium. Lineage (GTDB taxonomy): Bacteria > Pseudomonadota > Gammaproteobacteria > Burkholderiales > SG8-41 > UBA5216. The sequence continues at coordinate 4,164 of JAYVQD010000421.1, read as the reverse complement.
TCCGGCAAGTGCCGACGAGCGCTCGATCAAACAGTCGGCAACGTCCGCTGCGCCTGCGGCATACGAGCGTAACGCAGAGGCAACAACGGCAACGCGGTCAACCTTGAAAACACTCACCGCAAGCAGATTGCGCAACGCCTCAGTTACTTGCCGGCGCGACAAATCGTATGCCGACTCCAACACCCATACCAATTCGACTATAGCCACGAGCGACACGTACCCGGGTGCAGCCTCGGTTAATCCCTCGATCAACTTATTGGCAAGCGCCGCCTGTTTCGCATCGTCCTGCATGATGTAGCGTACCAGCACATTGGTGTCTAATCCGGTCATTTTGACGAGGCGGCTCTTTTTGCAACGACCGTGCGCATTTGCTCGATCGAGACGGTTCGCTTCGCCTTGCCAAACATGCCTTTAAGCGCGGTCGCAGGCAGGGTCTGCGCGGGCTTAAAGACATATCGGCCCGGCTCGACCTCCTCGAATTCAATGCGCGCGCCCGCATCCAGCCCCAACGCTTTGCGGATTTCCACGGGTATGGTGATTTGACCTTTTGCGGTAATGGTTGCCGTAATCATGTTGCCCTCCGTTATTCCTTACTATAATGTAAGGAAAAGCATAGGGCAAGGCGCATCGACAACTATTGCCTCACTATTGTTTCAACCCAGCCTCTTTCACCAGCCGCACATAGCGGTCGTACTCCACCTGCATCAACTTGGCGAACGCAGCGGTCGAGGTGTCGTTGGGCACTTCGGCGCCGCCTTTTGCCAGTGATTCGCGGATTTTAGGATCACGCAGAAGCTTGCCGATATCGGCTTCCAGTTGCGTGACCACTGTCTTCGGCACGCCCACCGGCCCCATCAAGCCGAACCAGCCGTCGGAGGTGGCTTCGGGCAATCCGGCTTCCGCCACTGTCGGCAGGTTCGGCCATGCCGACGAGCGCTTGGAACCGCTCACCGCCAGCGCGCGCAGCCGCCCTTCGCGCACGATGGGCGAGGCGGACGGCACGGTGAACAAAAAGTAATGCACGCGATCAGCCATGGTTTCGGTGAAGGCATCGCCGAGAAACTTGAACGGCACATGCACCTGTTTTGTATTCGCAGCGCGATTAAAAATCTCGCCACCGATATGCGCCAGGGAGCCAACACCCACCGAAGCAAAATTGTATTTGCCGGGGTTGTTACGCAGCAGTGCAGCCAGTTCCATGACGGTTTTGACCGGCAGGTTGGGCGACACCACCAGCAGGTTGGGCACCAGGGCGATGCCGGCCACCGGGGTGAAATCTTTCACCGGGTGATAGGGCGGGTTCGGATTGAGCAGCGTCGCCATGGTGTGCGGCGGCGCGACCATCACCAGGGTGTAGCCGTCGGGTGTGGCCTTCGCCGCCAGACCGCTGCCGATCAGGCCGCCCGCGCCGGGACGGTTTTCGACCACAATTTGCTGCTTGTAGAGTTCGGTGAGCGGAATACTCAAGGTGCGCGAAATAAAATCCGTCGCGGTGCCCGGCGGCAGCGGCACGATGACGCGAATCGGGCGCGTGGGATAACTATCAGCCGTATGGGCGATGCACGGTGGCAGCGTCACCATACCAGCCAGAATTATTTTCACTAAGTATTTGTTTTTAAACATTATTTCCTCCGCCACAGAATGACCGTTAGCGTTGCTTATTGTAACCGTTCGGTGCCACCGGAAAAATACACAATACCTTCTGCTTATTTCATGGTCGCACTCACGCGTTTTCACAGCGGTTTGCACCGAGCGTAGCGCACCGTTACAGTGGCGCCAACCGGGAGGAATCAAACGTGGCCATCACCATCAATGAAAGCACTGTCGCCGCCGCGGCCGTTGCAGCCGGCGTCACACGCCAACGCCTGCTGACCGAAAAGCATACGCCCGACGGCAAAGTGCTGCTGGACCGGATCACCGTTGAAGCGGGAGGCAAACATCCATTGACCATCGCCGCGGGCGATCTGGCGTGGCTGCAAATTCTCGACGGTGCAGCCACGCTCGCGCACGGCGGTGCGATGGAGTCCCTCACCCACGCGCATATCGTTTTTCTACCGCCCGGTTTCAGTGGCATCGTCGCCACGCAAAACGGTGTCACGCTGCTCTATGCCACCGTGCCCAACGCCGCGCGCTTTGATGCGGACTTCTCGCAAACGCCGCCGCCGTTCAAAATCATCGACTGGACGCGCGAGCCCATGCTCGACTCCGAGCACGATGCGCGCAAACGCATTTACGTGATGACGCCCAAGCTCTTCGCAACGAAAGCGGTCAAGGGCGAGATGATTATTTATCCGCCGGGCACGCAAGCGTCGAATCACCATCACGAGGGCGCGGAACATTTCATGTATGTGTTAAAGGGCAAAGGCACCGCCTACGCCAACGAGTCGCCGATAGCGGTGCGCAAAGGCGATGTGATTTACTACGACGACCGCGAGCGTCACTATCTGCGCAGCGAGGGTGATGAAGCCATGGTGTTCGTGGAGTTTTTTGTTCCCGGTGAATACAAAACCATCTGGGCGCCGGGCGCTGACATATGCACGTGGACGCCGACGGGACGCAGCATCAGTGGCGCCAGGCCGGCGCGCGACATCGCCAAACACAGTTCAGCCGGGATCGCGAGTCCGCACGACGTGTAGACGTATAGGTGCATCGGTACGGCAACCCTGCCGATGGGGTTTGGCTCGCGCCGTACGTTATCGCCGCGCGCTGGCGCGCAACAATGCTTCAGCTTACAATCGATCTCGACCGTGAGTTAACAATTACAACAACTGCAATATGGCCGCCACCCCCTCTACAACCAGACGCGCACCCAATGCACCCAGTGTGGACGCACTGGTGTTTGCCGAACGCGTTTACACCGTTCTGCGTTTTGAACTCGCCGGCCCGATCGCCGCGTTGATCGGCGCAGCGGTGATCGCCGCGCTGGCGTGGGACAAACCCGGCCCGGCGTGGGCCGCAGGCTGGTTCGCCGTGATGCTGGTGGCGATAGCGATGTGGGTGGCGTTGCTGGTGGCATTCCGCCGCGCCGAGCCCGGCGCTGACGACATACAAAGCTGGTATCAGCGCGCGCTCATCGGCGCCGCCTTTGCCGGTGTGGTGTGGGGCTTTGCCGGGCTGTTGTGCCTGCTGTCGACGAATCTGAATCTGCGCATCGCCGTCGCCCTGGTGCTAGCAGGCGTTGCAGCGGCGGCATTGCCCGCGCTCGCGGCCATCTGGCATGTGTATGCCCTGTTTTGTGCGCTGGCGCTGACGCTTGCCGCGGTAATGATTCTTGTCGCGGGCGGGCCGGCCGCGCCGCTGATTGCTGCCGCGCTGATCGCGATAATGGCCCTGCTGCTGATCGTCGCCCGCCACTACACGTCCACGTTGGGTAACGCACTCGAACTCGCCTTTCGCAACGATTCCGGCATGCGCCAGGCGCAGCAGGAAATCGAGCGTATCAGCAGCAGCAACGCCGCACTCGCGGCCGAAGCCGCCGGTTACCACAACACCCGCGACGAGTTGACGCGCACCAAAGAGGCCGCCGAAGCGGCCACGCAAGCGAAAAGCGCGTTCCTCGCCAACGTCAGCCACGAAGTGCGCACGCCGCTGCACAGCATCGTGGGGCTTGCCAACATCGCGCTGCGCGACCAACCGCCGATCTCAACGCAAAACTATCTGATCAAAATCCTCGCTGCGGCGCACTCGTTAATGGGCACGGTGAGCAGCGTGCTCGATTTTTCCAAAATCGAATCCGGGCATTTGATGCTCGACAAAACGCCGTTTCGCATGCTCGATATCACCGAAAACGTGCAGAGCATTTTTAGTGCAATGGCGCTTGAAAAAGGCCTGCAGTTTCAGGTGACGGTCGATCCCGGATTTCCAGCCCGTGTCACCGGCGATCCGGTGCGTGTGACGCAAATTCTGAATAACTTCGTCAGCAACGCCATCAAATACACGGCGCACGGGTCGGTGGCGCTGGACGTGCGAGCGATCTCGCGCAATGCCGATCGCGTCACCGCGAAAATCACCGTCATCGACTCCGGCATCGGGCTCTCGGAAGAACAGCAATCCACCTTGCTCGGGCCACCCACGCGCGGCCCCACTGCCGCGCCGACAGCGGGCATCGACGGCCTCGGCCTCGCGATCTGCCAGCATCTCGCCACCAGCATGGGCGGGCGCATC
>JAYVQD010000420.1:0-18996 GCA_043777275.1 Nitrosomonadales bacterium | reverse complement strand
GCGGACCAGCAAGGAATCGCTTGGTCGTTCACTCGGCAGGATGCAGATGCGAAATTGGCAAAACATTATATATCATAATTAATGTGTCGTAATACTAGCGTGGGCAAAACACAGAACGATTTGTCCGCCCATACAAAATGCAGTCGATTGGACCGCCCGTTAGCGGACCGTCGGCCAAGCCCGCAACGGGTCGCCCCCCCATTTGGCCATAAGACTTCTGCCGTCTAATCCACCCGCGCCCCCGAAGCCTTCACCACCTTCGCCCACTTAATCACTTCGGCACGCGTGTAGGCGGTGGCGTCCTGCGGCGTACCGGTCAGCGGTTCCGCGCCTTGCGCGATGAATTTGTCGCGCACTTCGGGCGCTTGCATGGCGCGATTCACGGCGTCGTTGACGCGTGCGATGGCGTCTTTCGGCGTGCCGGTGGGCGCAAACAGCGCATACCAGCTTCCCGACTCGAAGCCCGGATAACTCTCCGCGACGGTGGGCAGGCTGGGCACGATGGCGCTGCGTTTGGCGCTGGTGATGGCCAGCGCACGCAGCCGCCCGCTGTTCACATGCGGCAGCACGGATAGTATGTTCGCAAACATGAATGACACATTGCCCGCGATCAGGTCGTTCAACGCGGGCGGCGTGCCTTTGTACGGCACGTGCAGAATCTGGATGCCGGTTTGCAGTCGCAGCATCTCTGCCGTCAAATGCGGCGTGCCGCCCGCGCCGGTGGTGGCGTAGGCCAACTCACCGCGGCGGTTCCTGGCGATGGCGACCAAGTCCTTGATGTTTTTTGCCGGCAGCGACGGATGCACCACCAGCAGCGTCGATACCGTGCCGATGAGCGCCACCGGCTCGAAATCCCTGAGCAGATCGTAGCCGAGTTTTGAATACAGCGATTGACTGATTGCCGCGGGCGCGCCGCCGCCAAGCAGCGTGTAGCCGTCGGCGGGCGCGCGCGCGACGAGTTCCGCCGCGATGTTGCCGCCCGCGCCGGCGCGGTTATCGACAATGAGGGATTGGCCCAGCGTCTCGCTCATCTTGGGCGCGATCAGGCGCACCGCGATATCCACGCCTGCGCCCGGCGTGAAGCCCACCAGCGCGCGTATCGGCTTGGTGGGAAACGTTTGCGCGTCTAACGTCGCGGGCAATGCCGACGCCAACAAAACAGCCAGAGTGGCACGAGAACGTACAGTCATGAGCAACCGCCTCCGATCAGCCAGCCATTTCAGTTCGTCTGATAATATTACGCCATTCGTCCACAAGCGTTCATTGCTGGAATGTGGACTGCCCAACCCGAAGGAAGCGTCATGCTCACTATCGAACCCGGCAAGGCCATACTCGGCGCGAAAATGACCGGCGTGGATCTCGCGCAACCGCTCGCCGACGCGGATCATGCGCGCGTGCTGCGGGCGCTGGGCCAATACGGCGTGTTGTGCTTTCCCAATCAATTAATAGACGCTGCCGCGCTGAAACAGTTTTCGTCCCGATTCGGTGAGTTGCAGGTGCTGTCACGAAACTGCGAGCCGGGCATGCCGGAAGTTTCCATACTGTCCAACGTGGTGGAGAATGGCCGCTACATAGGCACGCCGGATGCGGGGCAGGATTGGCACACCGACATGACGTACAACCTGACGCCGGGCTTCGTCAACGTGCTGGTGGCGCACAAAGTGCCCATGCGTAACGGCGAGCCGCTGGGCGGCACCGAATTCACCAACACGCAGGCGGCGTACGATGATCTCCCTGTCGACATAAAAACCCGGCTTGCCGACGCCACCGCATTGCACGACTGGAACAACTTTCATGAACTGATGCGTGCCAAAGGCAGCAAGCGCCCGCCGCTGTCGGCGGAGGAGCGCCGTCAGCGCCCGCCGGTGTCGCACCCGGTTTTTCTCACGCACCCGATCAGCGGGCGCAAAGTGATTTACGTGAATCCGGGTTTCGCAGTGCGCATCAACGAACTGGAGCCCGGCGAGAGCCGTGACATGCTCGATTATTTATTCGCGCACGTGCTAAAGCCGAAGTACCGCCACACCCACCACTGGACGGTGGGCGATGTGCTGATCTGGGATCACCTCGGCACCTGGCATTGCGCGCTCGCCGACTATCAGCCCGACGAACTGCGGCTGATGAAACGCTGTCAGGTGCTGGCCGACAAGGTATTCGATCCCGTGTTCATGCAGGCCAGACTAAACGCGCGGGAGCCTGCGGGAATGACGAAATAGATTTTGTCGGCAGGGTGACGTTTACTTGGCTAGGCCCAGTTCGATCAGTACGCTGCGCGTATTGTTGTACTGGCCCTCAAGATACTTTGTCAGTTCCGCGCCGCGCAGTGGCGGCGCGGTAACGTCATTCTTGGTCATCCACGCCTTCCATTCATCGCCCTGAAAGGCGCGCGCAAGGGCATCCTGCCAAAACGTGACCTGCGCAGGGCTAATGTCCCTGGCGCCGAACACGCAGCGCCATGTCGCCAGACTCGGCGCGTTGATGCCCAGCTCGACCAACGTCGGCACGGCGGCAAGCCCGCCGGGGCGGCGTTGCGGCGCGGCGAGCGCGAGCATACGCAATTGCCCCGCGACCACCGGCGGCGTGGAGCCTGCGGCGGACGAGATGGCGGCCTGGATGTGCCCGCCCATCATGGCGGTGGTGGCTTCGGCGCTGGTTTTGTAGACCACGATCTTCAGGCGCTTGACGTCCACGCCAGCCGCTTTGGCCGCCATCGCGGCCACCGCGTGCGAGGTGCCGCCCAGCGCCACCACGCTGATCGCCACGGATTCCGGATCGGCCTTTAGCCGCTCCAGCATGTCGCCAAAGGTTTTGAATGGTGAGTTTGCCGGCACCATGAACGCGCTGTAATCCACAAAGGCAAGTGCCAACGCAGGGAAGTCGCGATAGTTGTGCTGTATCAATCCCTGAATCTGGTTGGTGAACAGCGTTGAGGTCGCGAACAACAGATAGTGCGGATCGGCGCGATGCTGCGCGTGGTAGGCCACCGATACCGTTTGATTGCCGCCGGCTTTGTTGAGCACCAGAATCGGCGTGGTCACCAGCTTGTGATCCTGCAACGCTTTTTGCATCAGACGCGCCACGGTGTCGTTGCCGCCGCCGGGCGCGGTCGGCAGAACAATCTCCACCGTTTTATCTGGTCGCCACGATGATTGCGCGAATGCGGCGCTTGCCGCGATGGAACCAGCCAGTGCAACGATCAGCAAACGCATGGTGTGATCCTCCGTGTCTGTATTAAGGGGCTTTCCATCATTCATTACTCCGTTCGGGCGGAGCTTGTCGAAGGGCGTATTTTCGTGAAAGGGCTTCGACAAGCTCCGCCCGAACGGTGTTGGTTTGTTGTGAAGCAGGCTCGCTGCGTGATGCGTTGTATTATCGCGCAACTCATTTTGGAACGACACCATGGCCCTCAAACGCCCGCCAGGCCCCTCCGGCACACTGCTGGTGCTGGAACACACCTCGAAAATTCTCAAGGGTAATCCGCTGGGTGACCCGCACGTGCGCAAGCTCGGCGTGTGGCTGCCGCCGCAGTATGACCAAAGTGACCAGCGGCGCTTTCCGGTGTTGTATGACTTGGTGGGCTTTACCGGCAGCGGGCTGTCGCACGCCAACTGGAAGCCGTTCGGCGACAACGTGCCGGAGCGCGCGGCGCGGCTGATCCATGAGAAAAAAATGGGGCCGGCGATTATTGTGTTCCCGGATTGTTTTACCGCGCTGGGCGGCAATCAGTACATCAATTCATCCGCCATCGGCAACTACGCCGACTACCTGACGCGCGAAATCATTCCATTTGTGGATCGCGAATTCCGCACGCTGGCGAGCCGTGAGCATCGCGGTTGCTTCGGCAAATCATCCGGTGGTTATGGTTCGATCATTCATGGCATGCAATATGCGCAGCACTGGGGCGCGATCGCCAACCATTCCGGCGATGCCTATTTCGATTTTGTGTATAGCCACGATTGGCCGAATACCCTAAACGAGCTCGCCAAATATCGCTTGCCGAAGCGCAAGGCGGGCGCTTGCAACGTGCTGCGCGATTCCAGCCGCAAACATATCGCTGCGGGTCTCGACGACGGGCGCATCCAGCGCTTTCTCGCGCAGGCGTGGAAAAAAGAAAAACTCTCGACGGCCGAAGGCCACTGCATGATGAATCTTTGCATGGCGGCCACGTACGATCCTGACCGTAAAGCGCCGAATGGTTTTCGGGTGCCGTTCAATCTGGAGTCGGGCGAGGTGATCGAACGCCGCTGGCAAAACTGGCGCGCGCATGACCCGATCAACCTGGTAACGAAATACCGCGCCAATCTCAAAACGTTGCGCGGCATTTACATCGACTGCGGCTGGCGCGATCAGTATCACATTCACTACGGCACACGCATCCTGTCCAAGCGCCTGGCGGCGGCGGGTGTGCGCCACACCTACGAGGAGTTTGACGACAATCATTCCGATGTCGATTACCGCATGGACGTGAGTTTGCCGTTTCTGTATCGGGCCTTAAAGCCGTAAAAAGCCGCTTGGCACCGCACCTCCCGCAACCATAAGTGCGTGAGCTGAAAATTACATAAGTATTTGTTTTTATTGAGTTTTTGTGTTTCTCAGGAAGTCATTTAGATGGCCGGGACGCTTGCGGTCGGCTGCGCCGGGGGTCAGCGGCAGCGAAATCCTGTATCATCCCCACCCCAACCCGCAACGTTTCTCCACTCGCGGGGCGGCCCGACTGACTTCCTTTAGAGACATTCGATATGCAAGCAATCCTTGATTACCTTAAAACCAGCGGCGAGCGTCTTGATTCAGAGATCGCTGCGGCAACCGGCCTGTCGCTCGCGCACGTGCGCACGGGTGTGAACGATCTGCGTACCCGCGGTGCGATCATGGTGTGCAAATCGATCCGTTATCAAGACGGCAAAGAAATCGAAGGCATACTCTGCCGCATCTCCGGCTTCATTCCGCAGGCCGCGCCTGGCCGCAAGCCCAAGTCGCACGCGCCGGCGAAACAGGATTGAGCAAGACTGGGCATTGAGGAATTTATTTCGCTCATCCTCGTTTGTTGTAAGCACCACCTGAACTGTTAACTGTTATCTCCTGCCGGCGCTTGCCGGCGGTTTCTTTTGTGCGTCGCAATCGCATTGATGGAGAACGCAATGAATGCCGACCCGACATACCCTCTCGCCAAAGCCAGTCTCGCCCAACTGGGTTTTAACGAACCCGCGCTGACGCGGCTGCGTGGCGTCATCAACGGCCACATCATCGAAGGCCGCTACCCCGGCGCGCAAATTGCACTGGCGCGCCATGGTCAACTGGCGTTGTTTGAAACCTTCGGCCAGGCATCGATGGACAACAAAAAGGCGGCGGACGACACGCTGTGGCTGCTGTTCTCCAACACCAAAGTCATCACGGCTATGGGCATCTGGGCGCTGGTCGAAGACGGTTTGCTCACCTTCAACGACCGCATCGCCGACCACATGCCCGAGTTCGCGCAGCACGGCAAAGGCGACATCACGCTGGCACTGTTGTTGAGCCACCGCGCCGGGTTTCCCAGTCAAAACGTCACCCCGGCGGTGTGGACCGATCATGCCGAATTGCGTCGGCAGGTGTGCAACTTCACGCTTGAATGGACACCCGGCTCGCGCCTGCACTATCACGGGCGATCCGCGTTGTGGGTGGCGGCGGCGTTGATCGAAACCGTCAGCGGCATCGACTACCGCGATTTTCTGCGGCAGCGGATCATCGAGCCACTGGGGCTGGCGAACGATATTTTTGTCGGCATGCCGGATGCAGAACACGCGCGCGCGGCGACCATGTATGAACCGGCAGTCGTTGGCCAGCAGGACAAGCCTGCTGCGGGTGGAATACAGCAGGCGTTGCAGGACGAAAACACCGCGCCGTTTCGCCGCGCCGGCGTGCCGAGCAGCGGCGGTTACGCCACCGCGCGTGGCATGGCGGCGCTATACCAAATGCTGGCGAACTTCGGCAAGCTCAACGGCACACGCATTTTTTCGCGGCGGCTTGTGGAGTTCGTCACGCGCAATCACACCGGCGACATGCACGATGGCGGGATGGACATGCCGATGCATCGCGGCCTCGGTGTGCATGTGCGCGGCATGAGTGAAAAAATACGCGGCCTTGGCGCCATCGGTTCGCCGCGTACCTTCGGGCATGGCGGCGTGGGCACCTCGTATTGCTGGGCCGACCCGGATTCCGGCGTGTCGTTTGCCTACATCACCAACAGCCGCCAGCCTGATCCGTGGCACAGCCGCCGGTTGGACGTGGTTGCTAACTTGGTGCACTCGGCGATTGATTGACGACGTGGTAGGTTGGGCTGCGAAGCCCAACACAAACATGCGTTGCAATGCTGCAGCCGTTTCGGGCCGCATCGATTGTGGTGTTGGGCTTCGCAGGCTCAACCCAACCTACGGGCTGCGTCACCGGCGTCCTGCATCCTGACTGTTTCTACAATCCCGCCTGCGTCACAAACTTCCCGACAAGGTAGGGCTCCAGCGCTTCAGTCCCGCCCTCAGACCCATACCCGGAATCCTTAACCCCGCCGAACGGCACTTCGGGCAACGCAAATCCCAAGTGGTTAATCGTAATCATGCCGGTCTCGACTTGCGCGGCGATGTTGTTCGCTGTTTTCGCCGAGCGTGTCCACGCGTAGGCGGCCAGGCCGTACGGCAAACGATTCGCTTCGGTCACCGCGTCATCGAAGGTCTTGAACGGGTTGATGATAGCGAGCGGGCCGAAGGGCTCGGTGTTCATCGCTGCGGCGCTGGTCTCCAGTTCAGTGAACACGGTCGGCTCGAAGAAGTTGCCTTTTTCACCGATGGGATGGCCGCCGGTTTGCAGTTTGCCGCCGTGTTTTTGCGCGTCTTCTACATTGGCAATCATCGCGGTTTGGCGGCGCGGGTTGGCCATGGTGGCCATCTTGGTGTTTTTGTCGAAGCCGTCGCCGACGGTCATGCCTTTGGCGCCATCGACGAATTTCTCGACGAATTGTTTGTAGACACCTTCCTGCACCAGAAAGCGCGTCGGAGACACGCACACTTGCCCCGCGTTGCGGTATTTCATGAAGCTCATGGTCTTGGCCGCAATGTCGATATCGGCGTCGTCGAAAATAATCACCGGCGCGTGACCGCCGAGTTCCATGGTGGCGCGCTTCATATGCTGGCCCGCCATGCCTGCGAGCAATTTGCCTACCGGCGTGGAGCCGGTGAAGGTGATTTTGCGTATCACCGGGTGCGGTATGAGGTAGCTGGAAATCTCCGACGGGCTGCCGTAGACGAGGCTGATCACGTTTGCGGGCACACCGGCGTCGATGAAGGCGCGCACCAATTCGGCGGGAGAGGCGGGGGTTTCTTCCGGCGCTTTGAGAATAATCGAGCAGCCGGTGGAGAGCGCGGCTGATAATTTGCGCACCGCCTGATTGATCGGGAAATTCCACGGGGTGAAGGCGGCAACGGGGCCGACGGGCTCTTTCACCACCAGTTGATACACGCCCTCGGCGCGCGCCGGGATCACACGCCCGTAGGCGCGGCGGCCTTCCTCGGCGAACCATTCAATGATGTCGGCGCCGGCCATCACTTCGAGCTTGGCTTCGCCCACCGGCTTGCCTTGCTCCAGTGTCATCAGTTCGGCGATGCGATCAGCGCGCTCACGAAAAATAGCCGCCGCCTTGCGCATGATTTTCGAGCGCTCGTAGGCCGACACCTTGCGCCAGACTTTAAAACCCTTGTCGGCGGCGTCGAGTGCGCGATCCAGATCGGCTTTTTCAGCGTACGCGACGGTGCCGATCTGCGCGTGCGTGGCGGGGTTGACCACCGGTAGCGTGCGACCGGAAGCGGCGGGGCCCCATACGCCGTTGATGAACAGTTGCGTGTCTTGATAGGTGGGCATGGCGATAGTCTCGGTGGGTGTGGAATGAAAATGAAAATGGAAAGCGCGAAGGATAACCGAGATTGGCGAACGATGTGCAAGGCGCCGGACGGCAGCTACTGCGCACTCTCGACCGTAATCCCCGAAGCCTTGATAACTTTACGCCAGCGTTCGGTTTCGGCGACGATCAACTGCCGCAGCGCCGCGGGCGGGCCGGGCGTGGCTTCGACGCCCTGATCGAGCAGGCGTTGAATTACGCCCGCGTCGCTCAACACGCGATTTAACCCGGTGTTGATGCGGGTGACGATCGCCGGCGGCGTGCCGGCGGGCGCAAGCAAGCCGTACCAGGTATTGCAATCGAAGCCGGGATACGTCTCCGCGATGGTCGGCACGTCCGGCGCGACGCGTGACGGCTTGGGCGTGGCAGCGGCGATGATGCGCAGCCGCCCCGCTTTGACAAATGACGACACCTGCGGCGTACCGGAAAAAATCGCCTGCACTTGCCCGGCAACCAGGTCGGTTATCGCGGGCGCGCCGCCCTTGTACGGCACATGCACGAATTTCACGCCCGCCAGCACGTTGAGCATTTCGATACCGAGGTGATTCGACGTGCCGACACCCGGTGAAGCCATGTTGAGTTTGCCGGGCTGCGCGCGGGCCAGATCAATCAGCTCTTTGAGATTGCGTACCGGCAGCGACGCGTTCACCACCAGCAGATACGGCACATACACCATCAACCCGATCGGCACAAAATCGCGCAGCGGATCAAACGGCATTTTGGTGCCGAGCGCCGGGTTCACCGCCAGCCCTGCCGAGGTGCCGAAGGTGATGGTGTAGCCGTCGGGCGCAGCGCGCGCGCCTTGGGCGAGGCCGATCAGCGTGCCCGCGCCGGGCCGGTTGTCGATCACGATTTGATGCCCGAACGCCTCGCCGAGTTTGGCGCCGACTTCACGCGCCACAAAATCCGTAGTGCCGGCAGGCGGGTAGGGCACGATCAAACGCACCGGCTTCGTGGGGAATGTTTGCGCGTGCGCGGTGGCGGCAGCCCACAGGGCCAGCAGCAAGATGGACAGACCATCGAATGGAATTCGCATCAGTTGTCTCCTGTTGTGTCGTGTATTGTATGGGGAGTCCGGGGTCCCGGTATACTGGCGTTTTCCCTATCCGTAAACCAAGGAGGAAGCAAAATGCATCTGCAAGGAAAAGCTGCCGTTGTCACCGGCGCGGGTCGCGGTATCGGGCACGCTGTCGCCTTGTTGCTTGCGCAACAAGGCGCGAGCGTGATCGTGGTTGATCCGGGTGTGGGCCGCGGCGGAGAAAAAACCGAGGAGCGTCCCGCTGACGACGTGGTGGCCGAGATCACCGCGGCGGGCGGCAAGGCGCAGGCCAATTACGATTCAGTGGCCGACTATCTCAAAGCCGGGTTGATGATTAAGCAGTGCGTCGATGCCTACGGCAAAATCGACATTCTGGTGAATGTGGCGGGCAATCTGCGCGAGCGCATGATCTGGAACATGTCGGAAGACGATTTTGATTCGGTGATCGCGGTGCATCTGAAAGGCAACTGGAACACCTGCCATCACGCGGTGAAATACATGCGGCAGGCGGGGCACGGGCGCATTATCAATTTTTCGTCCGATGCGTTCAAAGGCTCGGTCGGGCAATGCAATTACAGCGCCGCCAAAGCGGGCATCATCGGGTTGACGCGCTCGATTGCCAAAGAAACCTACAAGAACGGCATTACCGCCAACGCCATTTGCCCGTCGGCGGATACGCGCATGACACTGACGCCCGAGGTGAAAGAAAACCGCCGCCGCAAATTCGAAGCGGGTTTGCTGACCAAGGAACAATACGCGCTGACACTGGTGCATCGCGGTCCCGAATACATCGCGCCGATGGTGGCCTATCTGGCTACTGACGAAGCCGATGCGGTTAACGGTCAAGTGTTCCACGTCGAGCGCGGCCGCATCAACACCGAAATTTTCGGCGACGACTTCAAATTCCTGCACAAGGGCGCCGATGGCATGTTCACCGTCGATGAGCTGATGGAATCCGTGCCGGCCTCGCTGATGAGCGGCATCGTGCCGGTGGTGCCGGTGGTGAAAATGGCCGATGCCGTCAGCTCCAATGCGGCGAAAAAAGAAAAGACGGCTTGATCCGCGCGCCCTCTCCCGGCGACGGGAGAGGTAAATTATTCAATAAAAACAAATACTTATCTATAATTTCCCCATGGAAATCCTTTCGCCCGATAGAGTCCGCTTAAGTATCGGCGACGCGCAATCGCTGGCGGAAACGGTGCTGCGCAGAGCCGGCTACGACGCCGAAGAAGCACGCATCATTGCCGACCATGTGGTTGACGCGGCGTTGTGCGGTTACGAATATTCGGGGTTGCCGAAAATTCTTAACGTGGTCGAGCATCGACAGTTGCGTGAGCCGCGCCGCAGGATGCGCGCATTGCGCGAGACGCCGAACTCGGCGCTGTTCGACGGCGGCAACAACAACGGCATGGTGACCATGTATCGCGCCACGCAGGTGGCGATTGCCAAGGCGCGCGAGCAGGGCATGGCGGTGGTGGGTGTCAACAATTCGTGGGTCAGCGGACGCAGCGCGCACTTCGTCGAAATGGTGGCGCGCGCCGGCATGGTGGGCATCCACAGCGTGAGCAGCCGCCTGCACGTGGCCGCGCCCGGCTCCAAGGGCGCTGCGACCGGCACCAACCCGGTTGCGTTTGGGTTTCCCACGTTGCAAGAACCGTTTGTGATTGATCTGGGCGCGGCGGCGTTCATGGGCACTGATCTAATTTTTCAGGAGCGCCGCGGCGCCGTGTTGCCCGAAGGCGTTGCGCTTGACGCAGAGGGCCTGCCCACGCGCGACCCCGCGCAGGTGAAAACCATTTTGCCGTTTGGTGGCGACAATAACTATAAGGGGTTTGCGCTCGCCATGGCGATGCAGGCGCTCGGTGTGCTGGCGGGCGCGGGCCTGGGCGACGATAAAACCTATGGCTATCTCATCATGGCAATTGACCCCGAACGCATGCTGCCGGGTGATGATTTCCGCAGCCACATGAGCGAGATGCTGGCTAAAGTCAAAGCCGTGCCGCGTCAGCCCGGTGTCGATGAAATCCGCTTGCCCGGCGAGCGCTCCTCGCGCGAACGCGCGCTCCATCTGCGCGAAGGCATCGTGATCGACCGCAAGATTTACGAGGCGCTGCTGGCAGTGCCGCAGGGGACATTGCCCGCGCTTTGATGCAGTAGCGTGCGAGGGCGGCTGATAGAGGATGGCTGCTCGAAGAAGAGAACATAACAACACTTGAACATCACCCACGGAGGAAGTCACATGAAGACCACGCCATTCGGCCTGTTGCTCACGATCACATTCGCGTTCGTGCTCGCGTCACCTCAGGCGTTCGCACAGGGCGCCTTTCCGCCGCCGCCGCCCAAGGTCAGCCCGGCGGCAGGGGTTATCGATATGCATGTGCATTCGCATCCCGACGTGTTTGGCCGCAACATGGATGACGTGGACGTGGCCAATATTGCCAAGGCGCGCGGCATGCGCGGCATCGTGCTGAAGAATCACATCAGTGAAACCGCGAGCCGTGCCGCGCTGGCGATGAGGGCGGTGCCGGGGATCGAGATATTCGGCGGCATTGTGCTGAACAAGGCCGTTGGTGGCGTTAACCCGGATGCGGTGGAGTGGATGCATCGGGTGTACGGCGGTCGCGGCAAAATCGTGTGGCTGCCCACGTTCGAATCCGACCGGCATGTCAAAACCTTCGGCAAGCCGGATGACAAGGGCTTGGTGGTGGCGCCGGGCGGAGTGGTCACACCGGAAATGGAAGCGATACTCAAGATCATCGCGCGTGAGAATCTGGTGCTGGCCACCGGCCACATCCATCCCGAGGAAATCATCGCGGTGGTGCGTCGCGGGCGCGAACTCGGCGTGAAGAACATGATCGTCACGCACGGTCTGACCAATGTGCCGGGTATGACCATGGCGCAGGCCAAGCAGGTAGTCGACATGGGGGCGATGATCGAGGTGTGTTTTCTGCAGTTCCTGGCGGGGCCGAATGCGCCGCTGGCTTTCCTCACGCACTGGACGCAGATCAATGCCAAGCATGTGGCGCAGGCGATCAAGGAGTTCGGCGCACGCGGCCTGGTGGTTTCGTCCGATTTGGGTCAGAGCGCGAACATGACGCATCCCGACGGCCTGGAGGTCGCTATCGGTGCGATGAAGCGCGAAGGCATCAGCGATGCGGACATCGACATCATGATGCGCAAAAATCCCGCAAGGCTGCTCGGCCTGGCGAACTGATCGCTACGGCGGCGCAGGGCGAATCAACGGACGTCCAGCCCCTTGGTATTCAAATACGTCGACAACTGATCGGCAACCTGCACGTTGTTCAAATCCGAAAACATAAAGTGCGAATTGCCGAACAAACCCGCGTCGGGCAGATGCAGCACGCTGGCCTGCCCGCCTTGTTTGTTAAGCGCATCGGCAAACATCACCGAGGTGACCACCTGCGCGCGGCGGCCATCGGCCACCAGATCAGGAATCGGCTGCTTGGGAATGTTGTCGCCATAGACCACTTGCAGCGGGATCTGCGCGAGCCTCGCGAACTCATCGGGCGTCACCGGCGTGCCTGAGGGCTGGCTGCCTTTGAACAGGGGGATCGGCGGCGGCACATCGCCCTGCTTGAAAACAAAGCCGGGTTCATAGGAGACAATGCCTTTCACGTGCGGCGAGCGCGCGCCCGCGAGCCAGCCGAACAGGCCCGACTGCGAATGCGTTACCAGCACCGCCGGGCCGGTTTTTTCCAGCAGCTTGATGAGTGCGTCGCTGATGATTTGTGCGTTATCCGAAACCGTGGGCACCAGATGCTGCATGAACGAATCCACCGCGTTCATCGGAAACTGCTGCACCGGAAACACGTCGGGGTACTTCGGGCCCAGACGCCAGCGCGACCAGGCGTACTGCACGCCCGCCTGCCCCGTTCGATTGGCCACCACGGGCGTGCCGGCGAGGGTGCCGAATGGCCCGTTAAAACTCGGGAAGCCCGCGCGCCCGCGCCTTGGGAAATCGACGATATACACAGAAAATCCGCGCCGCAGCATCAGCGTTTGAAAACCTTCGCGGTCGTCAGGGGTGGTTTCCCACACGCGGCCGGTGCCGCTGCCGCCGTGCACGAGTATCAGCGGGTACTTGCGCGCGTTTTCGGGAATTTGATATTGCACGTACATCTGATCCATCCAGAAGGTTTGTCCCGGATCGGTACTGGCCGTGCCCTGTGTCGGATCGAACGTGCCCGGCCCCTCTACTTTTTTGCCGCCGACAAAAAAACTGCCTTGTTGCGCGACAGTGATCGGCCCGCTGGAGGGTGTGTTCGCGCATCCGGCCAACATCATGCCGAGCACCATCGCAACGCTGCTGATGTATCTTAAGTATTTGTTTATATTCATTATTTACTCTTTATCGTTTTGCGTGGTTTTACAGAGGATGTCCCGTTCCCAGTTGAAGGTTTAAGCCGGTGGCAGAAATGATTATGCTACTTTTTTCAGCCGAACGAGAACGGGACGAAGAGCGTGGATTAAAGCCGGAATGTGTTTGTGGCTACGCAGTCTACGAAATGATTTCTCCGCCTCCAGGAATCCTGCGGTCGCCCATCGCATGGCCATTTTTACATCGCGATAGTTTGTGACACGTCGCCCTACCCGTCGCACCACGGAGTTTGGCGACTCGATCACATTAGTGGTGGCCAGACAGCGGGCCAGTTCTCCCGTGACACTCAGCCGATTGATCGTGAACAGCTCCTCCAATCCCTCGATCAGGCTGGCAGCCGCGTCAGGATGATGCGCCTGGAGATGCTTGGCATGCGCCTTGAGTTTCCGGATGCCGGCATCGGCGTCGCCTTTGAGCGCTTGTGCCATCACCCAGCGGGTGCGTACCGCCTTGGACTTGGGAAGGCGTTCGGTGACGTTGCGAATCTTGTGAATCCGGCAGCGCTGCACATGAGCCGCATCCCCGCATATTTGCTCGATGGCAGAGCGCAGGGCTTTTGATCCATCGATCACCCACACGCGGGAAACATTCATGTCCACGCCGCGCTCGCCAAGGCTGACAAGCAGATCCTTGACGACACGGGCGTTCTCGCTGGAACCCGAAACCAAGCCCAGCATGTGCTTGGCCCCCGTGGCATCCACGCCAATGGCGGCAATCAAGTGGTGCTTGGCGACAATGATGCCGTCAACGTAGATGGCCACCAGATCGGTGCCGCCGAATTGGCGGGCCATCATTTTTTCCAGCGCATGGGCGCTGTCTTTGATGAAATGGCGCGATACCGAGCTTCTGGAGATGCCCATCTCGTCGGCGCACTGGTACATCACCCGCGTGTACTTGCGGGTGCTCACATTGCAAGTGAGTATGTCAGCGATGCGCCGCGAGAGATCTGCGTCGCGCGCCAATGCCGCATAGCCAGGCAAAGTCACTTCGCCTGCACGGCTCGCGAAGCCGTGGCCGCGTGACCTTGAGTTTGGCCTTGCCCACATTGACCACACCACCTTGGCTACCATGCCAACGCACCTCGCCTGTCGAACGACCAGGGTGCTTGGGACCTGCCACCGATACGGCGGCCATCATCAGCAGCTGCTCGACGAACTGCTTCGACAAGTTGCCCAACAGCTCTTCGATCGAGAACTGCGCCTGTCCTATCATCGACAACAGCGGCAGGGCCGCTTGCGGGTTGGCCAACAACAGGGGCAGCCCTTGCAACGCTGCCGAGTTCTTATTAACAAATGGCGATTTGCGAGTAGACTTCTTCATGGTGGTTGAGCTTTCTTTGGTTTAGGTTGAGGATGTCGAGAACCCACATTCTGAGCCCTCGACTGCTTCAACCACCAACTCAACCTTCAACTATAGGCGGGACACCCTCGTTTTACAGCAGTGCGGGATGCTGGCGCACCCAATCCGTCGCCTGCTCATAAGCATGCGCCACGCGGTAAATCAGCGCTTCGCTAAATGGTTTGCCGACAATTTGCATCGCCAGTGGCAAACCGTTTTTGCTGAACCCGGTGGGCACCGACAGCGCCGGGCTGCCGGTGACATTAAACGGCGCGCGCGATTGTCTGCCGTAAGTGTACTCGACGGCTTGCGGATCGTCGATGCGGCAGGCCGGGTCCATCGAACTCGACGTAATGATCACATCCACCTCGGCAAACAGCGCATGGAAAGCGTCGGTGAGTTTGCGGCGCAGGCGCGTGGCATTGACGTAATCTGCCGCGCGCACGAACGCACCCGCCATCAAACGCTCACGCGCGAGGGCACCGTAATCCTGCGGCCGTTCGCGCATCCATGGTTCATGCACGGCGAACGCTTCGCTGGTGAGGATGGTGCGATTGCACGCCAGATAATCGGCGAGCGGGGCGGTGGACACTTCGCGCACGCTTGCGCCGAGTTCCGTCAATTTTTTTGCCGCGGCTTCGATGCTGTCCGCCATTTCAGGATCGGCCACCATGTCGCGGGTGTAGAAGTGCTGCAGCACGCCGACGCGCAGACCCTTGAGGTCGTGTCCTAACTGCGCCGCGTAGCTGTCAATCGAGCCGCCAGGGGTTACATTGCCAGCGTTCGCGCTGCCGGGATCCTGCGCGTCGTGGCCCGCGATCAGGTCGAGCATCAGGGCGTTGTCGCGCACGGTGCGCGTGAGCGTGCCCACGTGATCGAGCGAGTACGACAGCGGCACCACGCCGCGCCGGCTGACCAGGCCGTAGGTTGGCTTCATGCCGATGACGCCGCACATCGAGGCGGGGTTGCGCACCGAGCCGCCGGTGTCCGTGCCAATCGCGGCGGGCAGCAATCCGGCGGCGGTTGCCGTGCCCGAACCGCTGGAGGAACCGCCACAGAAATGATCGCGATTCCACGGGTTGCGCGCGGGCGGCCATGGCAAATCGAGCGACGGCCCGCCGATGGCGAATTCGTGCGTCGATAACTTGCCCATGAACACGCCGCCAGCGGCGCGCAGTTTTTGCGTCACCGCAGCGTCAGTTTTCGCCACATTGTTTTGCAGAATTTTTGAATGCGCGGTGGTCGGCAGTCCCGCGTAATCGACGATATCCTTCAGGCCGTACGGCACGCCGTGAAACGGCCCGCGCCACTCGCCGCGCATGATCTCGGCTTCGGCGCGGCGCGCGTCTTCGAGCGCGAGCTCAGGGGTCGCGCGCAGATAGGCGTTGTAGTGTTTATCGTGGCGCTCGGCGCGTGCGATCAACGCCTTCGCGTATTCCACCGGCGACAGTTTTTTTGTGCGCAGCAGTTCCGCCGCTTCGGCGACCGTAAGCCACGCCAGGTCAGTGCTTGCATTCATCGCTCGTCTCCTGCCGTCAGACGGAACACATGCGACGGCTCGTCGGCGTAGGTGATGCCGTGGGTTTGCATCAGTGCGCGCAACGCCGCGCGTCGCGCACGCGCGATATTGGTGGCCCGCAGCAGTTGCTGCAGGTGTTCATCGGTGAGTTGCGTCATGCCGATGTCGGTAGCCATCCTGCGCACTTCGTCTACGCTCAAGGTATCGTTTGCCATGTGTTTCCTCACTAACAAAAAAATAAATAAAAACAAATACTTACATAATATTCCTGGAGGCTAGTTTTGACGAGCGGCCAGACCAGTTACACTCATTGCATTGCTACAACAGGAGTATAACGTGAACATAGCTCGGCAATTGAGAACCGCTTTCGTTGGCGCGCTGATGCTGTTGATGGCGCCGCCGCTGATGGCGCAACCCGCTTCGTCAGGCTCAGGACAGGCCTATCCCAGCAAACCGATCGAAGTGGTCGTACATACCTCCGCCGGTAGCGGTGGTGACGTGGTGTCGCGCGCGGTGGCCGAGATCATTCGCAAAGAAAAGTTTTTGCCGCAGGCATTAACCGTGAACAACCGTGTCGGCGGCTCCGGCGTGGTGGGCTTCGGCTACTTCAAAACCAAACGCGCCGACCCGTACGTGATGATGTCCGTGACCGGCACCATCCTCGCCATGGCGTACCGGCCCGACACCAGTATCGGTTTGGAGAATTACACGCCGCTGGCGTTATTCGCGATTGATCCGCAAACCATCATGGTGCCGTTTGATTCGCCGTACAAAACATTCAAGGAGTTGATGGAGGCCGCTCGCGCCAAGCCCGAGTCGCTGGTCGCGGCGACGACATCCATACAGGGCACCGGCCGCCTGGTGGTGCATCTGATGGAAAAACATGTGCCCGGCGCAAAATTCAAGTTCGTCACGTTCAAGGGCGGCAGCGAAGCGGTGACCTCGGTGGCGGGCGGGCATACGACGTTCACCACGGAAAACCTGAGCGAGGGACAGGGCTTCGTTGAAGGCAAGAAAGTGCGCGTGCTGGCGATTACCGCCGACAAGCGGCTGCCGCAAGCGCCGGACGTTCCCACCTTGCAGGAGCTGGGCTACCCCATCACCGCAGGCACCATTCGCGGCTTCACCTTCACCGCCGGTGTGCCGAAAGAAGCAGTGGTGACGATGGAAACCGCGCTGAAAAAAGCGCACGACTCGCCCGAATGGAAAGAACTCGCCAAGCGCAACATCTATCAGGATATTTTTCTGGGCAGCGCGGAGTTCACGAAATTTCTGGCCACGCGCGCGGTGGAGTACAAAGAGTTCTACGACGCCATCGGGCTGGGCAAAAAGCAGTAACCCCATCTGATTGGCCCGGCTTGGCCTGGATAGCGCGGGAGAAGCCACACTTTCAGCATTCAACACGGTTGGAGGATACGATGCATTTAAAAAACGCTTTGAACGCAGTAGCCACGCTGGGATTTGCGATGTTATCGGCGCTGGCCGCCATGCCGTCGGTGGCCCAGTCCGCCTCTGCTACCGCTGGCAGCGCAGCGTATCCGAACAAGCCGATTGAATTGATCGTAACCACCTCTGCGGGCAGTGGCGGTGACGTGGTGTCGCGCACGGTGGCTGAAATTATTCGCCGTGAGAAGTTTTTGCCGCAGTTGCTCCAGGTGAACAATCGTGTCGGCGGCGCGGGCGTCGTCGGCTACAACTACTTCAAAACCCGGCGCGGCGATCCGTACGCCATGATGTCGTTGACCGGCACCATACTGCTGATGGCACACCGCCCCGACGTCAATATCGGGCTGGAGAATTACACGCCGCTGGCGTTGTTCGCGATCGATCCGCAGACCATCATGGTGCACGCCGATTCGCCGTACAAGACGTTCAAGGACTTGATGGACGCCGTGCGGCGCGAGCCGGATTCGCTGGTGGGCGCGACGACCTCGGCAGCGGGCACCGGTCGCATGGTGATATGGCTGATGGAAAAACAGGTGCCCGGCGCGAGGATCAAGTTCGTCAATTTCAAGGGCGGCGGCGAGGCCGTCACCTCCGTGGCCGGCGGGCATACCACCTTCACCACCGAAAATCTGAGCGAAGGCCTGAGCTTTGTCGAAACCAAAAAACTGCGCGTATTGGCGATTGCCTCGGACAAACGCCTGCCGCAGGCGCCCGATGTGCCGACATTGCAGGAACTGGGTTATCCGATCACGGCGGGCACCATGCGCGGCTTTGGCTTCACTGCGGGCGTGCCGAAAGAGGCGGTGGTGACCATGGAGGCGGCGCTGAAAAAAGCGCACGACTCGCCCGCATGGAAGGAGTTTGCACAGCGTAATATTTTTCAGGATGTGTTCCTGGGCAGCGCGGAGTTCTCGCAGTTTCTGGTTAAACGCATGGCCGAATACAAGGATTTCTACGACGCCATTGGGGTCGGCAAAAAGCAGTGACCCTGCACGAATTCAGCGTGGTGCAGGTAGCCGATATTCATTTCGATAACTGGTTGAAAGTCGCGGGCGTAGTAACTCGGTCGGATATTCTGCGGCTGATTGCGGATAGGTACTTGCCACCAAAAGGCAGGAACCGACCCCTTGCCGAAGTAGACGCTCGGCTGCTTTCGGGCAGTCTAATTGTGCCAATCAGAACTCACCACAGAGGTTTTTTTCTGATAGATGAAACGCTACTTAGCTAGACCCGACCCAATGCTGTTCACTTAAGCCCTTTGCCCGTTCGCCCTGAGCCTGTCGAAGGGCATTTGTGGTTCGACAAGCTCACCACGAACGGCTAAGTGAACA
>JAYVQD010000419.1:0-4886 GCA_043777275.1 Nitrosomonadales bacterium | reverse complement strand
TGACAAACCCAATCCGTTCGCCCTGAGCTTGTCGAAGGGCAGCAGGGCTTCGACAAGCTCAGCCCGAACGGTGTAATGAAATACGGAAAGATCAATAGTTCCAACGTTTGGGTCTTTCAACATTTTTTCAGGAGCAGCAAGCATGGAAATAGAATCCACTCTGAGAGTCATCAACGAAAAAGATTTCAAAGGTACGCGCGGCGTCACCGATGGCCAAACCTATACACGGCTGGTCGGCTGGCCCGAAGTGTTCATGACCGACCGCGTGCGCCTTGGGCGCGCGAGCTACAAGCCGGGCACCTATGAGCAACTGCACTGGCATCCGATTGAAGCGTGTTACTACGTGATTTCCGGTCACGCCACGGTGCGCGATTTCAACGGCAAGGAGTACGAAGTCGAAGCCGGTTCCATCATCTACGCGCCGCCCGGCATCGCGGGCGCGCACGAGTGGGAAGTGAAAGAGGCGCTGGAGCTGATCGACATTCGCGCCTGCAACGAAACCAATCGCAAGATGCAGTTCACGGTGGACAAGGCAACCAAGCGGTCGTACATCGATATCGATGAGCTTGAAAAACGCGAGGCGATCAGCTTCAAGTCGCACTACTAACGCGCACTGAAACAGCGCGTTCCAGCGCGTTCATATGCTGGCACAACACTTTCCAGAAAGTGTTGTTCCCGCTATAGTCTCGCCTCCCCGCATGCTCCGTTGACTGGCTGCGTTGGCCGTAGCCCATTACAGAATTATCCATAGGAAACAAATACTTATGTTCGATCTGACGCTCACCCCGGAACAACTCGAAATGCGCGACACGCTGCGCGATTTTGCCCAACGCGAAATGAAAGCGGCCGCGATTCATCCTGATCGCCTGCAACCTTTTGAAAAGCCGGTGATGACGGATTTGCTCACCAAGTCCGCGCAGCTCGGCATCCGCACACTGGCGTTGTCTGAAGAAGCGGGCGGCGCAGGCGCGGATAACCTCACCACTTGCATCGTGCTCGAAGAGCTCGCGTCCGGCGAAGTGGATGTAGCGACGATACTCGGCAACACCGCGGCGCTGGGCCGTACGCTGTTCGACACGCTGATGAGCGCCGAGCAAAAAGCCAAGTACGTGAAGGCGTTTGTCGAAGACGACAACTACCACCTGGCGTTTGCCGGTACCACGATAGAGGCCGGCATCGGCTGGACCTACCATCGTGACGCGTACGATGAGGGCGTCGTTACGCCAACCGCCGTCAAGCAGGGCAACGACTGGGTTATCAACGGCCACATCGAAGCGGTGTCGAATGCGCCGCTGGCGAAACTGTTTGCGGTGCAGGTACGCACCGACAGCAAAAAGACCGGCATGAACGGCCTTTCCACCTTTTTGATTCCGCGCGATACCGCCGGATTCAACGTGCAGAAAACGATTTCCGCGTTCGGCGGCCCGAACAACACCATGACGCGCTGGCACCATGGCACGGCAGCGGCGATTGAACTGAAAGATTGCAAAGTGCTCGCTGCGAATCTGCTGGGCGAGCAAGGCGCCTGCCCGTTTGCCGATGGCAAACTGCTGGCGCGCAACAGCGTGGTGTCGGCGGCGATAGCGCTGGGCGTGGGCCGCGCCAGTTACGACGCGGCGGTGGATTATTCCAAAATGCGCCGTCAGGGCGGGCGCCACATCATGGAGCATCAGGCCATCGGCACCAAGATCGCTGACTGCACCATCAAGCTCGAACTCTCACGCAACATGGTATGGAAAGCCGCGTGGGCGCTGGATCATCCCGAAGCGATTGCGGATCGCAGCGTGTCGGAACTGCCGCTGCATGTGATCGCGCGCGTGGCCTCCGCCGAAGCGGTGCATGAAGTAACGCTGCTTGCCGCCGAATGCTTTGGCGCGATGGGCGTGATGCGCGATATGCCGCTGCAAAAATACGTGAATGACGGCTTTATCATCGCGCACTCGGAAGACACCGACGGCGCGGCCAAGCTGCAAATCGCGGAATCGGTCGCGGGATTTGAACGCAAACTTGCGGCATAGTACGCGTAGAATAATTTAAGGAACTCAAATGGATTTTTCACTGAACGAAGAGCAGCGTCACTGGCAAGCCGAAGCACGCAAATTTGCCGCCGAGGTGTTGCGGCCCGCATCGGTCGCGCGCGATCAGATTGAAGGCGCGTTCGCACCCTGGGATTGGGACATCATCGAAGCTGGTTCCAAGCTCGGCTTCCGCACGCTGGCGGTGTCCAAAGAGTGGGGCGGCCCCGGCGCGGATTTTGTGTCGCAGGCGATTGTGATGGCGGAGCTGGCCAAGGGTGACAGCGCCATGTCCAAGGCTTTCAGCCAAAACTGGAAATGGAGCCATCTGATGTCGATCGCCTGCACCGACGATCAGAAACAACGTTTCCTGAAACCGTTCCTGGCGGACCATCGCTACGTGATGGGCCGGGGTATCACCGAGCCAAATTCCGGCTCGGATAACCGCATGCCGCCGGAAGACGATCCGAAAGCAGGCTACCGTTTGAAGGCGGTGAAAGACGGCAACGAATGGGTGCTCAATGGCGAAAAATGCTTTATCGCCAATGGCAGCGTGGGTTCATTGTTTTTCGTCGATGCACGCAGCAACCCGGATGTGAACATCAAGCAGGGCGGCACGCTGTTCATGGTGCCCAAGGGCACGCCGGGTTTCCGTATCGGCAAGGTGTTCAACAAACGCGGCTGGCGGTTCTATCAAAACGCGGAACTGATTTTTGAAAACGCGCGGCTGCCGCAGGAAAACGTGGTGGGCGCGGTCGGCACGGGCTCGGTCAAAGCGGGCAAGGGCGACACCACCGGCGGCGATATTTTCGGTGATCTGGAGCTGGCCGCCAACGCGCTGGGCGTGTGTGACGACGCGGTTGAAATGGGCATGGCCTACGCCCGCACCGCCAAGCGCGCAGGCAAATACCTGATGGAACATCAACTGGTGGCGTTGCGGCTGCACGAGATGCACATGCTGACCGAGGCGCTGCGTTCGTTTGTGTTGCGCACGGCGTGGCAGCACGATGCCGGTGAGCATTCCGCCAACGCCGGCTTTGTGATGAACTATTCAACCGATATCATTCAGCGCGTTACGCGCCTGAACATGCAGGTGCATGGCGCCGAAGGCTGCATGATGAATGCGCGCGCCGACAAGCTGGTGCGCGACGCGATGGTATGGACGCATCTGGCGGGCGACAACGTACAGCGGCTCAAGATACTCAAGCGGCTGAAGTAAGCACAAGTTCAGGTAGCAAACAGCGCCGGGCCGTTATTTGGCGCCGGCGCTGTCATTCAAAGCGTATGAATTGATGAAACCGGAAATTCTCGTTCTGCTGCCGATTTTCGCGCCCACGCTGGCCGCGCTGGAACAACAATACGTCGTTCACAAACTGTGGGCCGCGCCTGATCGTGACGCGCTGCTGAACGAAGTCGCGCCGCGCGTACGCGGCGTGGTCACCAGCGGCCTTGGTGGATGCGACAACGCCACCATGCAAGCCTTGCCCCGGCTC
Source organism: Nitrosomonadales bacterium (assembly GCA_043777275.1). Classification (GTDB taxonomy): domain Bacteria; phylum Pseudomonadota; class Gammaproteobacteria; order Burkholderiales; family SG8-41; genus UBA5216. The sequence goes on along the minus strand of JAYVQD010000419.1, from coordinate 1,378 downwards.
GAAATCATCGCCTGTTTCGGCTCGCCGCGACACACGCTGGATCTGGCGGCGGCGCGCGCACGCAACATTGTGTGCACGCGCACCCCCGACGCGATTACCGAATCGGTGGCTGATCTGGCGCTGGGGTTGATGCTTGATGTGATGCGGCGCATCGCGGTAGGCGATCGTTTTATCCGCGCAGGCCGCTGGGAAAAAGAACTCGCGCGGCCCGGCAATGAAGTGCGCAGCAAACGCTGCGGCATCGTCGGCCTGGGTGCGATAGGGCAGGGTGTGGCCAAGCGCGCACTGGCGTTTGACATGCCGGTTTGTTATCACGGCCCGAACAAAAAAGACTCGCCGTATCCGTACTATGCTGATCTGGTTGAAATGGCCACAGCAGTGGACGTACTGGTGGTGTGCTGCCCGCTGACGCCGCAAACGCGCGATCTCGTCGATGCCAAAGTGCTCGATGCATTGGGGCATAGCAAGGGCGAAGGGTTTTTGATCAACGTCGCGCGCGGCCCAGTGGTAAACGAGGCGGCATTGATTTCGGCGTTGCAGGAAAAGCGTATCGCCGGCGCAGGGCTGGATGTGTTCTGGGACGAGCCGCGCGTGCCGGCGGCGTTGTGCGAGATGGAAAACGTGGTGCTGGTGCCGCACATCGGTTCCAGCACGCAGGAAGTGCGGGTTGAGCGCGGGCGCAAAGTGCTGGCGAATCTGCAAGCGCATTTTGCGGGGCAGGCGGTGCCGTATCCGATACCTTGATCTCCTCGCCTGTCGTTCCCGCGAAGGCGGGAACCCATAAGCCGTCTCAAGTGACACTGTGTTATGGGTTCCCGCCTTCGCGGGAACGACGATACTGGTAAGTGACGTGTGCCTTTGAACAGGAGTTAATAGTGAATAAGAGAATGCGTTGCCTGTTTGCAATGGTCGCTGCTTTAGTGGCGACAGCTTCAACCTCAGTGTCGGCACAAACCTACCCCACCAAACCCATCCGCTTTATCGTCGGCTTCCCGCCCGGCGGCGCAACCGAATTCATCGCGCGGCTGATCGGGCAGAAGCTCACGCAATCGATGGGGCAACAGGTCATCGTTGATAACCGCCCCGGGGCCGCGGGCAATCTCGGCATTGAGCTTGCGGCGCGCGCCGCGCCCGACGGCTACACACTGTTGCTGGTGGCGCCGAACATCACTATCAGCCCCAGCCTCTACAAAAAGCTCGGCTACGACACGGTGAAAGATTTCGCGCCCATCGCGCGCGTGGCGGCGGTGCCGATGGTGATTGTGACGCCCGGCAACTTGCCGGCCACGACGCTCAAAGAATTCATCGCACTGGCCAAGGCCAAGCCCGGTGCGTTGAACTATGCATCGAGCGGCGTCGGCACTTCACTGCATCTGGC
>JAYVQD010000418.1:0-4907 GCA_043777275.1 Nitrosomonadales bacterium | reverse complement strand
GCTTGCCCGGTCCGACGGTCATCGCCAGTTGCGCGTGCCGGCGCCGGCCAATCCCGAAGCGTTTTACGGTAAACCGTCGAACACCGGTGTGGCGGCGGCAATGATGGCCACTCCCGGTCAGCGCAGCGGTGTGTACGAGGCCAACCGGACGACGGATGCCACATCCGCGATTGGCGCCTATACCCGCCTCGACAATTACCCGCTCGCTGCCGCTGTGTCCGTACCACAGCGTCAGTTGTGGATGGCGTGGATGGATCAGGTCACCGTGCCGCTCGGCGTATTTGCGGCGCTGCTTTTGGGTCTTGTGGCAGCCAACGCCAATGCGCGGGCGATTCAGAACCGGATCAGCCGTGAACAAGGGGCGAACGCGGACATGTTACGCGACATCGAAAAGCACGTGAGCCTTGCGCTCGAAGGGGCGGCGCTTGCGACGTGGGATTGGCGCGCCTTGACCGGGACGGTGTACCTGTCCAGGCGCTGGAGTAGCATGCTGGGTGGAGAGCCGGAGCCTACCCATGCCACCGTCGAGGAGTTGTTGCAGCTTGTGCATCCTTCGGATATAGAGACGCTCAAGTCAAAAATGGCCGCGGTACTCAAGGGGCAGGTGGAGTCGTATCACGGTGAGCACCGTGTGCGTACCCGCCGCGGTGAGTGGCTATGGATCGAGAGTCAGGGCCGGGTGGTCGAGCGCGATGCCTCCGACCGGGCACTTCGTGTGGCGGGCACCAATGCCGACATCACGCAACGCAAGCAAGCGGAGGAAGATCAGCGCCGTCTGGCGAGTATTGTTGAAAATGCCGATGTTGCCATTGTTAGTCGCACGCTCGACGGCACGATCCTTACCTGGAACCCCGGTGCGGAGAAACTGCTCGGGTATACCGCGGCGGAAGCCATCGGTCAGTCGATAACGTTTGCCGTGCCGCCAGGACGACCGGCCAACCTTGCGCACAACAACGAGAGGCTGCTTCAAGGGGAGGTGGTGGCGGGCGAATCTGATCGGCTGACCAAAGATGGGCGCGTGATCGCCGTACTGAGCAGCCATTCTCCGATTCGCGATAGCGCCGGCGAAATCGTCCGCGCCTCTGTCATCATTCAGGATATTACGGCGCTCAGGCAGGCGCAGGCCGTCGTGAAAGAGAGCGAGGAACGCTTTCGCGATCTCACCGAGCTTTCTTCGGATTGGTCGTGGGAGCAGGATCGCGAATTCCGCTTTGTGGGGGTATCCGCCGGCGCCGCCTCGCTACACGGCGGTATTTCCCGCGAGGCGCATTATGGCAAGACGCGCTGGGAGTTGCCCGGAACTGATGTCGTGAACACCACCTGGGCGGCGCACCAGGCGCAACTGCGCGCGCACCTGCCGTTTCGCGATTTGTTGCTGCGACGGGTGGGCCGCGATGGTGAGGAACATTACATTCAAGTGTCGGGTAAACCTGTCCTGGATGCAGCGGGCGTGTTCTGCGGTTATCGCGGCGTAGCGAGCGACGTGAGCGGCAAGCTCAACATCGAGAACGAATTGCGCGAGAGTGATGCACGCTTGCGTGCCGCATTCGATCAGGCCGCAGTCGGCATGGGCCTGCGCACGGTGAAAGACGTTAACTCGCGCTGGCTGCGCGTCAATCGCAAGTTGTGCGAGATGTTTGGCTATACCGAGGCGGAAATGCTCAGCCTGACGACGGAAGAATTGACGCCCACGGAAGAGTGGCGGTTGGCGATTACCAGTAGAATGAAGCTTATCAGTGATGAAGCCGGGACGGCAACGCGCGAGAAGCGCTACCGGCGCAAGGATGGCAGCATTTTTTGGGGGCTCATTACCCTGAGCGCGGTGCGTGACCGGGTGGGCACCCCGATATATTACGTTTCGATTATTCACGACATCACCGATCGCAAGCTGCATGAGCAGGAACGGCGCAAGTATGATCGCAACCAGCGGCAGGCGTTCGTACGCGAGGTGCATCATCGTATCAAGAACCATGTGCAGGGAGTGGCAGGGTTGCTGCTGCGGCGCGCGCAGCTTCAGCCGGCGCTTGCGGACGAAATGAAGGTGGCCGTGGCGCAGTTGCAGTCGGTGGCGGTGGTACACGGCTTGCAGGGATCCAGCGGGACGCAGCCGACGCTGGGAGAAATGGTGCCGGCGATCTGCGAAGCGGTGCAAGGCTACGCCGCCGGCAGAGTAAAGATTGTTATCAAGTCCACGATGCGTATGGCTGTCGCGGTCAGCGAGGATGAGGCGGTGCCGATCGCGCTGATTGTTAATGAACTGCTCATGAACGCAGTGAAGCATACGCTGCCCACGGATGCCGAGCAGGTGGTTGCAGTGCAACTGGATGAGGTTGCGAACGAAGTGCGCCTCACCATCACCAATCCGGGCGTGCTGCCGTCCGGGTTCGACACCCAGCGAAGCGCGTTGTCGGGCAGCGGCCTGCGCATCGTGCGCTCGTTGCTGCCGTTGAGCGGTGCGCGCCTCGATATTGCTACGGTCGGCAACAGTGTTCGCGTTACCCTTGAATTGCGCGCACCGGTGATCGTGCTCGTTGCTTCGTGGGCGGCGATGTTAAAGGCGTCTGTTGATGCAAGAAGATTGGCTGTCAACCCGGTAAAGGAATCCCATGACTGAAGCGAACGCTGCCAAAACGACATTGCTGCTGGTCGACGATGACCGTTTGATTCTGACCATGCTGGCGGAGGGGCTGCGCGCCGCAGGCTTCGAGGTGCTTGAGGCATCGTCAGGCGAAGCCGCATTGGTGCTCGCGCAGGAGGGTCATCCCGACCTCGCGATCTGCGATGTGCGTATGCCCGGCATGTCCGGACTCGAGCTTGCTCCGCGCCTGCGTGAGGAGGCCAGTGTGCCATTTATCTTTCTTTCCGCCTATGGTGATGAGGAAATCGTCCGTCTCGCGACCGAACACGGCGCACTCGGTTATCTGGTGAAACCGATGGACATCGCCGCGATGCTGCCGACGATCACCACGGCGCTGGTGCGCGCTGCAGAGATACGCAAGCTGCGCCACACCGAGATGCACTTGAATACGGCGTTGACCAACAGCCGCGAGGCGAGCATGGCCATCGGCATCCTGATGGAGCGCCATCACCTGGATCGAGACGCTGCGTTTGAACTGCTGCGTACCCAGGCACGCTCGGCTCGCAGGAAACTGAACGTGGTGGCTGGCGAACTGCTGGATGCGACGGAGAAGGCGAACGAGTCGAAGCGCGCGCCGGGAGACCAACCTGCGCCGTGACGGCCCAAAGGTGTCGTTGATGCATGGCAAAAGGGCGTTTCACGAAAAGGTAAAGGCATTAGGGCTGGATGCCTGGGGCGAAGTGTGATTACTCTGTATCGGAGGCGGAGACAACAATGGCAGACAATAAGCAACCGCTGGCGCGACTGAAGAAGAAATACGGCGCCAAGGCTATCAACAACGGACTGCGCATAAATCCGGGCGACTTTCTCGATATGTTGACGTGGCGTGACGAGCTGGATCCGCACTACGCCAAGTTGTGGCTCGACTACACCTACGGCGGGCTGTACCAGCGCGGCGTGCTGTCCGAGCGTGCGCGTGCTGGTGGCGATCTCGCAGGCGGTGGCGCTGGACGAAATGGAAGCCGCCGAAAGCCACATCCACAGCGCGCTTGAAAACAAAGTGCCGCCGCGCGAGATACTCGAAGTGCTGCTGCAAATTACCGTGCATCTCGGCACGCCGAAAATTACCCGTGCAGTGCGGCTGTTCCGCAAAATCATGGCGAAGCTCGGTCGATTGAAAGAGCTTAAGAACGCCCCGTTGCCGCTCGACGGGCGCAATGCCGGGCGCTCGCTCGAAAAGGAACGCCCGACGTGGCGCGTGCCCGACTCGAAATTCCCGCAGCGCGAGGCGATGATGCTGAAATATAGCTGGCACGGCATCAGCGCCGGTATCCGCCTGCAACCCACGCATCATGCCGAAACCGTGGTGCAGTTCGACCGGCTCGATCAGAACTACCTGAAGCTCTGGCTCGACTTTATCTACGCCGGCATGTACGTGCGCGGCATCCTCGACGACAAGACGCGGCTGCTGTGCATGGTGGGCGTGTGCGCGGTGCTGGACGAGCAGATACAGGGCGAGAACCACCAGCGCGCGGCATTGATGCTAGGCGCAACACCGCGCGAAGTGCTTGAAGTGCTGCTGCATTCGACGATCTACGCCGGCATGCCGCGCAGTCTGCGCGCGGTGCGCCAGTTTGACCGCATCATGAATGAGGTGGGTTGCGCCGACGCGGTTTACAACACGCAACTGCCGCTGCAACTGTAGCGAAGCGGCGAATAGACGCTAACGGAACTGAAGGCGATGAGCAACACACCTCCGCACACGATCAACGCATTCGAGTGGCTGGCGCGCATCGACCCGGCGTTCGATGACGCGCGGCGCCATCTGGCACGGCTGGTATCGGCGCCGGCGGTGCCCGCACTGGCGGTGAAATGCCGCGAGATTATCGCAGCGGTGATTCTGGGCTGTCGCAGTTATCCCACCATCGAACTTCATTTGCGCCGGGCTTTGGCCGCAGGTGCAACGTTGCGAGAGGTGCTGGAGGGTTTTCAGGTTGCCGCGATACTTGGCGGATTTCCCGCGCTGCATTACGCGTTGCCGTTTATGATGGCCCTGCACGAAGAGTTCGGCGACACGATACTCGATGGCCCCGACGGTAATGTCAATGGCAAGGGCAAGCAGTCTGCGCTGCCGCCGAAAACAACGGGTGCCGCGGCCAGTGCCGCCATCAATCCCGTGTCGCGCGGCATGCGCGAGTGGGCCTGGCTGGACGCAGTAGACCCGGCCTACTGAGCGAGGCCCGCTTTTCTGGACGGGCAAGTTGATAATAGTTTATTAACTTGCAAGGAGAGTCCATGAAACAACGCATCCCTCGCCGTGTTTTTACGG
>JAYVQD010000417.1:0-19171 GCA_043777275.1 Nitrosomonadales bacterium | reverse complement strand
TACCCGCCACCAACACCGTGCAGCGCTTGCGTCTCGCCGGTCCGGCCATGCACGCGCCGCCGGACGAAATCGAAGCCGCCGTAAGCGCATTCGAGTTCATGCAGACCCTTCGGCTGCGCCATCAGCACCGCGATCCCGCGCAGAGCCGGGCCGATGCCAACCGGTTGGATCCCTATCAGCTCAACGAAGTGGATCGCAGAATGCTCAAGGTCGCGCTGCGCCAGGCCGGACGTCTGCAACAGCGGTTAAAGCTCGATTTTCAGCGCTGAGTGACCATGATGCCGCGCCCGTTAATCGATCGCCTGCTCGATACCTTGCGCGGCCGCAGTGTAGCGGCGGCCTCGGAGCGGACGGCCATCGCACAAGCACGGTTTGTGGTGGTGGACGTCGAAACCAGTGGTCTGGATACGCGCCGCGACCGGCTGCTGTCGATTGGTGCGGTGGCAGTGACGGGCGCCACCATCCGGCTCGCAGACCGTTTCGAGGTCGTGCTGCGGCAGCCGGTGGCGAGCGCGCACCAGAACATTTTGTTGCATGGGATTACGGGCGGACAGCAGCGTGCGGGTGTGCCGGTGGATGAGGCGATGCGTTTGTTCAGCGCGTTCGCCGGCGCCGATCCGCTGGTGGCCTACCACGCGGATTTCGATCGCCAGTTCCTTGAACGGGCCGCGCGCGATGCGCTCGGCGTGGATTTACACGGGACCTGGATCGACGCCGCGTGGCTGGCGCCGGCGCTGCTGGATCGCGTTTCCGGCTATCACCGTCCGTTGGATGACTGGTGCGCGGCGTACGGCATCTCGCATATTGCCCGCCATAACGCCACGTCCGATGCCCTCGCTACCGCCGAGCTGCTGTTGATCCTGCTTGAACGCGCGGGTCGCAAAGGCATTCAAGTGGTGCGCGAACTGCGCGCTTGCGCCGAGGATGAGCAGCGACTGGCGCGGTTCAGTCCGCAGGGGCGGTAGTTCAGGAGGGGGCGATTGATATAGATCAACGTCTGTCGCCGGCACTCTTGCGATAGTTCACGTGCCTGCCTAAACGCGCATTCCCGATCGGTCGCAATGAGCCTACGCAACCTTGAGTTTTTGTTCCGGCCGCAATCGATTGCGGTCATCGGCGCATCCGACCGTGCGGGCAGCGTGGGCGCGACCGTCATGCGCAATGTGCTGGCCGGCGGATTTGCCGGCCCCATTTACGCGGTAAATCCGGGGCATATGAGGGTGGCGGGCCGCCTTGCTTATCCCGACGTGGCGCACTTGCCGCAGACCCCCGATCTGGCGGTGATTGCGACACCGCCCGCGACGATCCCCGCGTTGATTGATGCGCTCGGCAAGCGCGGCACCCGCGCTGCCGTGGTCATCACCGGCGGGCTCGCCCGCGCGCGCGACGCAAACGGCACCCCCCTGTTGCAAGCGATGTGCGAGGCGGCGCGTCCGTACTTGTTGCGTATTCTGGGGCCGAACTGCGTGGGGTTGCTGGTGCCGGGCCTCGGTATCAATGCGAGTTTTGCGCACACGTCGGCGCTGCCGGGCAGTCTGGCTTTTGTGTCGCAGTCCGGCGGCTTGACCACGGCCGTGCTGGATTGGGCGAAATCGCGCGGCATCGGCTTTTCGCATTTCATTTCTCTCGGCGAAGCAGCGGATGTGGATTTCGGCGACGTGCTCGATTACCTGGCCAGCGACGGCGCCACGCGCGCGATTCTGCTCTACATTGAGTCGATAACCGCGGCGCGCAAATTCATGTCGGCGGCGCGGGCCGCTGCGCGCAACAAACCGGTGCTGGTAGTGAAAGCCGGGCGTGCGCCCGAAGGCGCGCGCGCCGCTGCGTCACACACCGGCGCACTCGCGGGTTCCGACGCGGTTTACGATGCGGCGTTGCGCCGCGCCGGCATGTTGCGTGTTGACACCATACAAGAGTTGTTTGACGCGGTGGAAACCCTCGCGCGCGCGCAGCCAGTCAACGGCAACCGCCTTGCCATCCTCACCAACGGCGGCGGCCCCGGCGTGATGGCGGCTGACGCCCTGGCTTTGCGCGGTGGCCGGCTGGCCGATCTGGCGCAGGCCACGATGCAACGGCTCGACGCAGCCTTGCCGGACACCTGGTCACGCAGCAATCCGGTGGACGTCATCGGTGACGCACCCGCATCCCGTTACACCGCAGCGTTACAAGCGCTGATCGAGGACAGCGGCAGCGACGCGATTCTGTTCATCCATGTGCCTACTGCAATCGTGTCTGCTGCGGAGATTGCGCGCGCCTGCGCGCCGCTGGCGAAGGGCAAGCGCGTGCTCGCTTGCTGGCTGGGTGCGGACGCGGTGGCCGAGGCGCGGCGCATCTTCGAGGGGGAGGGCATCCCTTGTTACGACACACCCGAACAGGCAGTGAGCGCCTTTCTTCACCTCGCGGCGTACCGCCACAATCAGCAGATGCTGATGCAAACACCACCGTCCCTGCCGCAGGATGCCGTGCCCGACGCGAAGGCAGCGCAGAGCAGCGTCAATGCGACAGTGAGTGAGGCGCTGGAGGCGGGGCGCGAGTGGTTAACCGAAGTCGAAACGCGGTCTGTTCTCAGCGCTTACGGCATACCGGTGGTGCGCACCGACACTGCGGCCGGCGTGGAGCAAGCGGTCCAGCTCGCGAGTGAAATCGGTTTTCCGGTCGCGCTCAAGATCATCTCGCCGCAGATCACGCACAAGTCGGATGTCGGTGGCGTGGCACTGAATCTGGCCCATGCCGGCGCCGTGCGTCAAGCCGTGGCGGACATGACGCAGCGGGTGCGGGATCGCGCCCCGCAAGCGCACATTGCCGGATACACCGTGCAGGCCATGGTGGTGAGGCCCAGGGCGCACGAGGTGATCGTCGGCGCGGCGGTGGACGCGGTGTTTGGCCCGGTGATTCTGTTTGGACAGGGCGGCGTGGCGGTGGAAATCGTGGCAGATCGCGCGGTGGCGCTGCCGCCGCTGAATCGGCTGCTGGCCGCCGAATTGGTGTCGCGCACACGGGTGTCGCGCCTGCTGGACGGCTACCGCGACCGTCTGCCGGCTGATCGCGATGCGCTACATCGCACGCTGCTGCAAGTGTCACAGCTCATGGTGGATATCGCCGGCATCACGGAAATCGATATCAATCCGCTATTGACCGACGACAGCGGCGTGATCGCGCTCGACGCACGCATACGGGTAGCGAAATCCAGGTACAGCGGCGTGGCGCGGCTGGCGATCCGGCCCTATCCCAGCGAGCTGGAAGAGCGGGTGACGATCGCGGGGCGCGACGTGATGCTGCGGCCCATCAGGCCCGAAGACGAGCCGCAGCATGCGCAGTTTCTGGAGCACGTGGACGCGGAAGACCTGCGGCTGCGATTCTTTTATACGGTGCGGGTCATGACGCATCCGCAACTCGCACGCTTTACCCAGATTGATTACGACCGCGAAATGGCGTTCATCGCCAGCGTTGATGACGGCCAGCCCGCGGCGCAAACCTGGGGCGTGGTGCGAGCGATTGCCGACCCGGATAACGTCGGCGCTGAATTCGCGATCCTGGTGCGATCCGACCTCAAGGGCCGCGGGCTGGGGGCGCTGCTGATGCACAAGATTATCGATTATTGCGCCGCGCGTGGCACCGGTGTGCTCACGGGATCGGTGCTGCGCGGTAACGAACGCATGCTGGCGCTGGCACGCGAGTTGGGATTTACGCTGACGTACGGCAACGACACCGGTATCGCGGAACTGCGCTTGCGCCTGAACGACGATCAGGGGTGTGCCGTGGACGAAACGCGGGGAACCTGACGCTCATGCACGGGGTAAAGACCATTGGTCTTGCCAGCGCCGAGGCGGCCCGGCGGCTGTTGCAGGATGGTCCGAATACGCTGCCCGTGTCGCGCCCGCGTAACACGCTGGCCATCGCGGTTGAGGTGGTGCGCGACGGTGCGGCGCAGCGCATCGCCGGCGCACACGCCGTGCGCGGCGATTTACTGATCTGAGGGTGACCGTGTGCCGGCCGATGCCGTGCTGCACTCGGTCGCCGGCTTGTGGGTGGACGAATCGTTGCTGACCGGCGAGTCGTTGCCGGTGGAAAAACAAGTATTCACAGACGGTGCGCGCGAGGGCCAGGTGTTTTCCGGCACGCTGGTGATTAAAGGGCAGGGGCGGGCCGAGGTTGCGGCCACCGGCTGCCGCACGCAGATGGGCCGCATCGGTGTGTCGCTCGCCACGATTGAGAGCGGCAAGACGGCCTTGCAGATAGAAACCGCTCGCGTGGTGATGATTACCGGCGACCATCCGGGTACCGCGCTGGCGATTGCGCGGCAGGCGGGTATCGACACCGCGAGCGGCGTGCTGACGGGAGCCGATATCGCGACGATGAACGATGCCGAACTGGCGGAGGCCGCTGCGCGCATACCCATTTATGCACGCATTGCGCCGGAACAAAAATTGCGGCTGTTGATGGCGTACAAAAGCGCCGGCGAAGTGGTGGCGATGACCGGCGACGGCGTGAACGATGCGCCTGCGTTGAAGGCTGCGCATATCGGCGTGGCGATGGGGCTGCGCGGCACCGACGTGGCGCGCGAGGCGCCGGCGCTGGTGTTGCTCCAAGATGACTTCGGCTCGATCGTTGAAACGGTGAGGCTGGGACGCAGAATCTATCGCAATATCCGCAATGCCATGCGCTATGTGATCTCGGTGCATGTGCCGACGGTGGGCATGGTGTTTCTGCCGCTGGCCCTGGGCTGGCCGCTGGTGTTGTTTCCGGTGCATGTGGTGTTTCTGGAATTCATTATTGATCCGGCGTGTTCGATTGTGTTCGAGGCCGAATCCAGTGGCGATGCGCAGGCCATGACACAACCGCCGCGTGACCCCGCGCAACCGCTGTTTGACGCGCGCATGGTTACGGCAAGTGTGCTGGTGGGCGTGGCGGGATTGATCGCCGTAGTCCTCGCGTATGGCTGGGCGCTCACGCAGGGACGTAGCGAAGGTGCGGCGCGCGCGCTGGCGTTCGCCGCCATCGTCTACGGCAATCTGGCGCTGATTATCATCAATCGTACGGACGAAAAATTCTCCATGGCGGCGTTACGGCAACCGAATCCGGCGTTGTGGTGGATTGTGCTGGGAACCGTGGCCGCCCTTACAGCCTCTGTGTATGTCGCGCCGGTGGCCGCGCTGTTTCGCTTTGAGCCGCTGGCCCTGCACGATCAGTTGATTGCATTGGCGGCAGGCGTAGCGGGGGTGTGTGCGGTGGAGTTGGTTAAGCGCATGCGGCGCGCCATGTGAGCGGAAGTGAATGCCATAGCCATCATGTGACATACTGAGGGGAGTATCGTAAGTATCTGTTTTTATTGACTAATATTTTAGTATCTCGATTGATCTATATCAAGCGCTCTTCATGATTGGCACGCTACCTTGACCGTGAGATGAGGATGCCGGTTATCGGTGCTCATCACGTTTGAGTGGAACCCATTAAGGAGGAGAAACATCGTGAGCCTGAAAACCATAGGGATCATTGGGGCGCTTGTCGCCGGATGGGCTGGCGCGCTCATGGGCGCGGACGCCGATAGCGCTGCCGCCGAAGCGCTAACGAAGAAAAGCGGTTGCTTGATCTGCCACTCGGTTGCGCAGAAGAAAGCTGCCCCCTCCTACAAATCGATCGCCGAAAAATACAAAGGCAAGGCCGATGCCGAAGCCGTGCTGGTCAAACACTTGACCAGCAATCCCACGATCAAGGTTGATGGCAAAGACGAAACGCATGATTCACTGAAAACCAAGAACGACGCGGAAGTCAGAAACGTGGCGAAGTGGATACTGTCGCGCTAGTCAACAAGCGCATCACGGGGAGAAAAGCGTGATTGCAAAAATTTGGCGTTTCCTCACTCTGCGTTGTGAAGCCTGTTCGCGCCTACGGCTCGCGCTCGGTGTGGGGTTGGTGGTGCTGGTGTTCTCCGGCCTGATGATGGTGGTGGGCGCGACGGGGCTGGCGTGGACCAACACCGAGAAATTCTGCATTGGTTGCCACGAAATGCGCGACAACGTGTATGCCGAGTTCAAGGGCACCATTCACGATACCAATCGTTCGGGCGTGCGCGCCGTGTGTTCCGATTGCCACGTGCCGCGCGAGCCCGGCCCGATGCTGGTGCGCAAGGTGCAAGCCACGTTCGAGCTGTGGGGGCATTTCGTCACCGGCGTGATCGACACCAAGGAGAAGTTCGAGGCGCATCGTTACGACATGGCGAAGCGCGTGTGGATACGCATGAAGGAGACCGATTCGCTGGAATGCCGCAACTGCCACAAGGACGAGTCGATGAGCGTCGCCCTGCAGTCCGATCGCGCGAAGGCGCGTCACGCCAAGGGTAAGCAAGATGGCAAGACCTGCATCGATTGCCATTTCGGCATCGCGCACAAAGAGCCCGACGGGCCGGGACCGCAGGAATTGCAGGTTACGAAAAAATAGCTCGAATACGCCGCTATCGCCGCATCGCACAGGAGGTATACAAGTGAAAAATCGCCAACAACCCATCGCCAACCCGCTGGATGCGCTGCTGATTCAGATCGCCATTGTCATCGGCGCCGTATTCCTGCTGTCGGCGCAGGTGGCCGCGCAGCCGGCCAAGCCTGCCGAGACCACGGCGCGCAAGGATCTGGTGCTCAAGGGCGATGCGCAATGCACGCGCTGCCACGGCGCCGACGCCGAATCTCCGGTGCTGGCCATCGGCAAAACCAAACATGGCACTATGGCCGATGGGCGCACACCGACTTGCACCAGTTGTCACGGCGCGAGCGAAACCCACATCAACCGGCCGGTCGGCGCCACGGAACGCCCGCGGCCCGACCGCGTGTTCGGCAAAAAAGCCAATGTCACGGCGGAAGTGCAAAACCAGTCCTGCCTCACCTGTCATCAGGGCGGCAAACGCATCCATTGGCAAGGCAGCATGCATGCCAGCCGCGACACCACCTGCACCTCGTGCCATCAGGTGCATACCGAGCACGACAAGGTGCGCGACAAGATCACGCAAGCGGAAGTCTGTCTCGCTTGTCACAAAGAGCATCGCGCACAGATCAACCGCCCGTCACGCCATCCCATCAAGGAAGGCAAGGTCGCGTGCTCGGACTGCCACAACCCGCACGGCTCGGTGGGGCCGTCGATGATGGTGCGCGACAACGTGAACGACACCTGCTACACCTGCCACATGGAAAAGCGCGGGCCGTTCGTGCGCACTCATCAGCCGGTGCAGGAAAACTGCGCGATCTGCCACAACCCGCACGGCACCACCACGCCGAATTTGCTGCGAGCACGCGCGCCGTTCTTGTGCCAGCAGTGTCATGAGCCGAGCAGCCATCGCGGCAGTCCCGCGTCGCTGACCGGCACCAGCACGGGTGCGAACACCCTGGCACGAGGCTGCCTGAACTGCCATACCAACATTCATGGCACCAACAATCCGGCGGATATCTCGAACGAACGGACCTTCCGGCGTTGACTCACTGCAAAAATCATGCAGACTGAATGGAGATCCATCATGAACACCCATGCTCGCAGCACTTTTCAACATTGCTTCCCGCTCACCGCAACCGCCGCCGCGCTACTTGCCGTCTTCGGATCGGCCATGGCTGCCGAGGCCGAAAACGTCAGTCACCCAAGCAAGCCTGAAAGCACGATCAGCCTCGGTGCCGGTTATGTCGATAGAGACGGTGCACGCTTCGGTCAGTACACCGGGACGCACAAGAGCGGCGCTTATGGCCTGCTGGATGCCGACATTGTGATGCGCAACGACGCCACGGGAACCTGGCTCAAATTCACCGGAAGGAATCTCGGACTGGATAATCGTGAACTGCGATTTGAACACAATCGCCAGGGCGACTGGGGCTACTATCTCGACTTCAGCCAAACTCCGCGCTACGAACCGTTTACGGTGAACACCGCGGTGAGCGGCATAGGCACCGCGAATCTGCGAATTCCCGCGGTATCGACTGCGGGCGCGCCGATGCAATTGAAGACCGAGCGCGAGGCGATCGGTCTTGGCTTTACCAAGTGGGTGATGGGTGGTTTTGACGTGCAGGTGCGTTTCCGCAACGAGGAAAAGGACGGGGCGCGCCTGTTTGCCCGCGGCAACCCGGGCGGCGTCGGGCTCTTCGAATTTGCGCCGGAGCCTATTAACTCGACCACCCGTCAACTGGAAGTGACCCTGGGATACACCGGAGAAAAACTGCAGCTCTCGGGCGGTTATTACGGCACCACCTATGACAACAAGAACACGGCGTTACGCTTTACCGGCGGCAACGCCGGCCTTTCCACGTTTACACCGATCGGGCTGCCGCCCGACAACCAGTCCCACCAGTTGCACCTGGCCGGCGGCTATAACTTCACTTCCACCACGCGCGGCAATTTCAAGGTCGCGTATGGCAGAGCCACGCAGAACGACGCTTTCATCCTTCCTGCCGCGGCGGGCGTCGGCCGCACCGATCTCGGCGGACAGATCAATACCACGCTGGTGCAAATGGGAATCACCGCCCGGCCTCTGCCCAAGCTCTCGTTGCTGGCCAATGTGCGTTACGAAGATCGCGATGACAAGACACCGATTGCCCGTTACTTCACCGGCGCAACCGCGACCTCGACGTTTAACGGCGAAAACGAACCCCGCTCAATCAGGAGCACCAGCGGTAAACTCGAAGCCAGTTACCAGTTGCCGATGTCTTTTCGCCTGACCGGCGGCATCGATTATGACGAGAAAAAGCGCAGTGCCTCTCCCGTGCGGGTGGTCAGTCAGCGCGACCGCACCGACGAAACCTCGTATCGCGTCGAATTGCGCCGCTCCATGTCCGATACGGTGACCGGCGCACTGGCTTACGTGCATAGCGACCGCGGTGGTTCGCCTTTCTCGACCACGGTTTTGAACAACGGCGCCGCAGGCAGCAATCTCATCGCCCCCATACATCTTGCCGACCGCAGGCGGGACAAGGTGCGCCTGTCGGTGAACTGGGACCCGACCGAGCAGTTAGGGTTGCAGTTCATGGCGGATGAGGCCCGCGACGACTATAGCGCAAGACAAGCGCTGGGTTTGGGGCCGCAGAAAGGCCGCGCGCAAAATTATTCCCTCGACGTCTCGTACGCGTTCTCCGACGCGTGGCAGGGGACAGCGTGGGCTTCCTACAACAACAACCGCATGGATCAGACCACGGCGGAGAGTGCCGCGGCTGGACAGATATGGGCCGCCGCGCTACGCAACCGCGGCGATGCCTTTGGCCTGGGCGTGCGCGGCAAGCCGATGTCGCGTTTGGAAATCGGCGCCGACCTGAGTTATTCCGATATTAGCGATGAATACCAGCAGCGGGCGATAACCGGAACGGCGAGAACGTCGCTGCCCGATGTCTCCACCAAACAGACGAGTCTGAAGGTGTTCGGCAAATATGCGATCGACAAGCATTCGGGTGTGCGTGTTGATTACATCTATGACCAGTTCCGCACCAACGACTGGACGTGGACAAATTTCACCTACACCGACGGCACGCGCCTCTTTCAGGACCCGAACCAGAAGGTGCATTTCATCGGGGTGACGTATACCTATCGCTGGCAGTAACCTTGCTTTGGAGCAAGCCATGAAAAACAAAACAGGATGCTTGACTTACCCGCTGCTGGCGGCGGCGTTGACGGCGGTGCTATCGGTATTCTCGGTACTATTGGCGCAAGACGCCGCCGCGCAGACTGGAGGACGCAGTGGCAAGGAAGTCGTGGATACCGTGTGCGCCAAATGTCACATGACCGGAGAGCGCGGCGCGCCGAAAATCGGTGACAAACAGGCGTGGCGCGCGCGCGCCGAGCAGGGCTTGGGCGGGCTTACGCAGCATGCGGTGAAGGGCTTGCGGCAGATGCCGGCGCACGGCGGCAGCCCGAATCTTACCGACCTTGAAATCGGTCTGGCGATTGCCTACATGGTCAACCAGTCGGGCGGTCAATGGACTGAACCCGCGAGCGCGAAGGCGTTAGCGATCGAGCGTACCGGCCGGCAAGTGGTACAGGCACAGTGCTTCAAGTGTCACCAGGACGGTTTGCGCGGCGCGCCGCGCATAGGCGACCGCGACGCATGGATACCACGGCTCAAGCAGGGGATCGATGTTGCGGTGCGTTCCGCGATCAGAGGGCACGGCGGCATGCCGCCGCGCGGCGACAAGGCTGATCTCACCGATGCTGAAATTCGCAACGCCATTCTTTATATGTATAACCCCGGCGCAGCGCCCAAAGGCGCCGCCCCATCGACCGGTGGCAAGTAAGGAACGGCCACCGGCGGGTTGGAGCGTGCTTAAGCGATACTCTTTCTACACCACGAGTTCCAGCGGCACCTGAAACAGTCTGATGCACTCGTCGGTGCGGCGCGCTGTGCTGTTGGCGGCGATGATCGCTTGAATCAATGCCGCCAGCGGCGCCTCATCTTCGAAGGCAATCATCAATGCCGCGTTCGTGCTGGCGTAGGTGCCGGTGCCGATGTGCGGTTCTGTGCCATGGCCCTTGCCTTTTACGTGTTCCCATCGCGTGTAGTAATCGATGGCCAATGTCTTGAGGATGCCCATCACTTGCGGATCCACGTATTCGTTGTAGACCACGAACGCCATTTTCATATTGCCTCCGATGGGGAGTGGTATGAAGGGAGTTTGCCAACGTGCATGCGGGCATCGATTGATCTGGATCAAGGTTAAATCAACTGCGCACGCCGAACCAGGTGCTAATACGAGCGCGGCAACCCCAGCACTTTTTCCGCGATAAAGCACAAAATCATTTGTGAACTCACCGGCGCCAGGCGCGGGATCATGGCTTCGCGGAAGTAACGTTCGATGTGAAACTCTTTGGCGTAGCCCATGCCGCCGTGGGTGAGCATCGCGGTTTCGCAGGCGCGAAAGCCTGCTTCGCCGGCGAGATATTTCGCGGCGTTGGCTTCGGCGCCGCAGGCTTGCTGCGTGTCGTAGAGCCATGCCGCTTTGTAGGTCATGAGTTCGGCGGCTTCGAGTTCCATCCAGCGTTCGGCTAACGGATGCTGTATGCCTTGGTTCTGGCCGATGGGGCGGTCGAACACGATGCGTTCGCGGGCGTAGGCGGCGGCGCGCTTTAACGCGACTTTGCCCAAGCCCACCGCTTCGGCGGCAACGAGCACGCGCTCCGGGTTGAGGCTGTGCAGGAGGTAACGAAACCCTTTGCCTTCTTCGCCGATGCGGTCTTCAACCGGCACGCGCAACCCGTCGATAAACACTTGATTGGAATCGACGGCTTTGCGGCCCATCTTTTCGATTTCGCGCACTTCGACATGCTGGCGATCCATGTCGGTATAAAACAGCGTGAGGCCGTCGATGGGGCGCTTGCCGGTGTTTCCAACTGAGTTCCCAACTGAGTCAATCGGCGTGGTGCGCGCCAGCAGCAGAATTTTGTTGGTGACCTGCGCGGTGGTGGTCCAGATTTTTTGGCCGGACACGACGTAATGATCGCCGTCGCGCGTGGCACGGGTTTTGAGCATCGCCGTGTTAAGACCCGTGTTGGGCTCGGTGACACCGAAGCAGGCTTTGTCGCGGCCTTCGATCAACGGCGGCAGGAAACGTTTTTTCTGTTCGTCGCTGCCGTAGACTACGACGGCGTGCAGCCCGAAGATGTTCATGTGCAACGCCGACGCGCCGGAAAATCCCGCGCCGGATTCGGCCACGGTCTGCATCATCAGCGAGGCTTCGGTAATGCCGAGTCCGGCGCCACCGTACTCCGGCGGCATGGCGATGCCGAGCCAGCCGTCGCGCGCGAACGCAGCGTGAAAATCCGCCGGGAAGCCGCCTTCGCGATCTTTTTTCAGCCAATAGGCATCATCGAATGGCGCGCAGATTTTTTCTATCGCGGCGCGGATGGCGCGCTGATCGTCCGTGAATGAAAAATTCATATAAATCAAATACTTATGTTTTATTGTGTATTGGTCACACCAGTGGCACGCAGGTCATTGATCTCGACTTCACTATAACCCGCCTCACGCAAAATTTCGGCGCTGTGTTCGCCCAAACGCGGCGCGTGCCGGCGTAACGCGGGCTGCGATTTCGACCATGTGGTGGGGATATCCATTTCGCGGATGCGGCCCTCGGTGGGGTGATCGGTCATTTTAAAGAAGCCGGTTGCAGCATGATGCGGATCGTCGAGCAGATCGTCCAGCGAGTTGAGCGGCATCACGGGAATGTCCGCGTCAGTCAACGCCGCCAGCCATTGCGCGGAGGTGCGCGTCGCCAACTCGCGCGCGACCCACGCATACGCTTCATCAAAATGCTTCGCGCGATGGGTATGCGAGTTGAAGCGCTCGTCGCCTTCAAACTCGTGTTCGCGGCCCAGCAGCCTGAAAAAAGTGCGCCACTGTTTGTCGTTGTAAATTAGCAGGCACAAATAGCCGTCGCGTGTTTTGTACGGATTGCGGTGCTTGGTGAGCAAGCGCGGATAGCCCATCGGTGCAATCGGCGGATCAAAGGTGCGGCCGCCCATGTGGTCGCTGAGTATGAATTGCGTGAGTCCTTCAAACATCGGGATTTCAATCGCCTGCCCTTCGCCGCTGCGCTCGCGGTAAAACAACGCGGCAAGAATCGCATGCACCGTATTTAACCCGGTGATGCGATCAGTGAGCGTTGAAGGCACAAAACGCGGTTGATCGGCGCCCGCCTGCACGGCCAATGACGGCAGCGCAACCATGCCCTGAATAATGTCGTCGTAGGCAGCTTTCGCGGCGTCCGGTCCGTCTTGCCGAAAGCCGGTGGAACCCGCGTAAATGATGCGCGGGTTCACTGCTGCGACGTCTTCATAGGACAGTTTCAACCGCGCCATCGCCTGCGGGCGCACGTTGTACGCCAGCACATCGGCGTTCTTGAGCAAGCGCAGCAGCGCGGCGTGGCCGTCCGGCTTTTTCAGGTTCAACACAATGCTGCGTTTGTTGCGGTTCAGATGCAGGAAATTCGCGCCCATGCCGGGATGGCGCTGCGCCGCGATGTAGCGCGTGTTGTCGCCCGCGGGTGCTTCGACCTTAATCACGTCGGCGCCGTAGTCGGCGAGAATTTGTGTGGCGTAGGGGCCGAGAATGACCGAGGTCAGGTCGATGATTCGTACGCCGGTCAGTGGGCCGCTCATAGGGTGGAAGGGGTGTTTTTTCAGTTGCCGTGGAGTGCCTATCGTAACATTCAATCGACCGTGGGACGTGGGCTGCTAATAGCTGCAGGAGCGGGGGGGAGTGAAATGTTATAATTTTCGCATCACATGACCATTCTCCGCTCACACTGCGCGCGTCGCCCACCGGAACTGCAATGACTTTGCGTATTTTGTTGAGCAACGATGACGGCTACTTCGCTCCCGGACTGGCCGCGCTGGCGACAGCGTTGTCGGCGCTGGGAACCGTGACGGTGGTCGCCCCCGAACGCGACCGCAGCGGCGCCAGTAATTCATTAACCCTTGATCGGCCGCTGTCGGTGCGCAAAGCGTCGAACGGGTTTTTTTACGTCAACGGCACGCCGACCGATTGCGTGCATCTGGCGGTGACCGGTCTGCTCGGTGATTTACCGGACGTGGTAGTTTCCGGGGTTAATCACGGTGCCAATATGGGTGACGACACCATTTATTCCGGCACCGTGGCCGCGGCCACTGAAGGATTTCTGCTCGGCATTCCGTCCTTTGCGATTTCGCTGGTGGCGGCGGGCAATGATAACTTCGCCACGGCGGCGGAAGTGGCGCGCGGCCTGGTGGCGCGTCACGTCAAACAATCATTAAACGAGCCGCTGCTGCTGAATGTGAATGTGCCTGACGTGCCGCACGCTGATTTGTGCGGCGTTGAAGTCACGCGCCTGGGCAAGCGGCACAAGGCCGAAGCGGTGGTCAAGTCAACCAATCCGCGCGGCGATCCGATTTACTGGGTGGGTGCCGCGGGCAGCGCGCAGGATGCGGGCGAGGGCACGGATTTTTACGCCGTGTCGCAGCGCCGGGTGTCGATTACGCCGTTGCAGGTGGATTTGACGCGCGTGCAGCAGATGGATGCCGTACGCCATTGGCTGGCGAGCTGAACGCCTGACATGCCCATGAGCATTCAACATTCCGGCATCGGCATGACCTCGCAGCGTACCCGCATGCGCATGGTCGAGCGTTTACGCCAGCAGGGTATACGCGACGAAATTGTGCTGTCGGTGATGGGTGAGGTGCCGCGACATTTATTTGTCGACGAAGCGCTGGCGCATCGCGCGTATGAGGATATTTCGCTGCCCATCGGTTTCGGGCAGACCATCTCTAATCCGCATACCGTGGCGCGTATGACGGAACTTGCGCGGGCCGGCGGTGATCTTAACAAGGTGCTGGAAATCGGCACGGGTTGCGGTTATCAATGCGCGGTGCTGGCGCGGGTGGCGAAAGAGGTACATTCGGTGGAACGATTGCTGCAATTAACGGCAAAAGCGCGTAAACATTTGCGTGATGCGCGCGTGATTAACGTGCGGCTGCGTCATGGCGACGGGCACGCGGGGGTGCCGACCGCAGCGCCGTTTGATGTGATTGTGATGACAGCGGCGACCACGCATGTGCCGAAAGCGCTGTTGGAGCAGCTTAAAGTCGGTGGCAGAATGATTTTTCCGATGGCCAAGGGCGCTACGCAACATCTGTCGGTGATCGAACGCACGGCGCAGGGCTACACCGAAAAGAAAATGGACGTGGTGAATTTTGTGCCGCTATTGCCGGGAACGGGATGAACTGATGTTATGGCATAACCAGTATCACTGGCGCAGTGGCGCGCTCGCGTTGTGCGCGGCGCTGCTCGCAGGCTGTGCGGCGATCTATCCTGCACCCGTGTCGGAGCGCACGCCGCCGCCGAAACCTGGGGTGAAGCCCACCTCACCGACGTCACCCACGTCACCCACTTCGCCCGCGATGGTCGCCAAGCCTGATGCGGGCGTGCAGGTGACGCCACTGCCATCGTTGCAGTCGTTACCCTCGTCGCCAGCCGTTGCACCCTCGGGGCCAACCTACACCGTGAAGCAGGGCGACACGCTGTTTAGCATTGCCAAGGCCAACGGTGTCGATTATCGCGAGCTTGCGGCGTGGAATAATGTTGATCCGGCGAGCATTAAAATTGGCCAGCAGTTGCGGCTTACGCGGCCCGACGGCGTGGCGACCGCGCCAACGTCACCGCCCGGCGGTGTTGAAACGCGCCGGCTTGAGGGCGGCGGTGCGCCCAGCGCTGATCCCAACCTGAAAACGCAACCGCTGGCGCAGCGCGTGCCGTACAGTGATGAAGCCTATGCGCGCATGGCGAAGGCGCCGCTGCCGGCAAAACCGGATGCCACGCCGGAAATCAAGCCGGACACCAAACCCGAAGTCAAACCGGAAACCCCGCTCGCGGCCGGCGAAGTGGATTGGAGTTGGCCCGCCACCGGCAAGGTGATTGGAAATTTCAACGACGGTTCCAACAAGGGCATTACGATCGCCGGCAAGCTGGGCCAGCCGGTGCATGCGAGCGCGGCGGGCCGCGTGATCTTCAGCGGTACGGGCATACGCGGCCTCGGCAAGCTGGTGGTGATTCGTCACAACGCCAACTACCTGAGCGTCTATGCGCACAACAACACGTTGCTGGTGAAAGAGGGCCAGAACGTCGGCAAGGGACAAAAAATCGCGGAGATGGGCAATAGCGATGCCGATTCGGTGAAGCTGCATTTTGAAATTCGTCGTCAGGGCAAGCCGGTGGATCCGGCCAAACTGTTGCCTCCAGTGTGATCTGCGTGACCCGCGTGATCTGCGCGATCTGGGCGATCAACGCCTAAGCCGGAAACAGTTTCACCTGCTGCCGTAGTTTTTGTAAGTATTTGTTTTTATTGATATTTTTATTATCCGATTGATAGCGGAGCGACACGTAAAGCTGCGTAATTTCTGCCGCGGCACGGGCGAAATCCGGGCGCGCCTGCGCGATGCGTGACGCGAAATCGAGTGGCCCTTCCGCCTCGCCACGCGCGATGCCTGCCCGTGCCAACTTGTCACAAAATTTCCGGTAAGCCGCCACCGCGGGTTCGCGGGAGCGCTTGCGGTTACGCAGCGTGGCCAGCGCCAACAGCAGCGTCGCGAGCACGGTGGCGGCAATCAGCAGCATCGCCAGCGTGCGCAACGTGTCGCCATTGAATCCCACGCGACTGAGCAGTGCGCGCTGGCTTTCGAGGTTGTAGCCGAGCACGGTTTGGTTCCAGGTGTTGGTGATGGAATCCAGGGTTAAACCCAACTGGTGCATCAGCGCGTTGCGGCCTCTGAGCACACTGCGCGGCAATTGCAGGCCTTCCGGCAGCGCGGCGGAAAGCCCGCCTTCGGCCCGTGCCGGTGAAACCGAATTGGTCGGATCAACGCGCACCCAACCGCGCGCTTCGATCCACACCTCCGTCCACGCGTGCGCCTCTGATTGGCGCACGATCAGATAATTGCCCAGCGGATTGAATTCGCCGCCGAGATAACCGGTGACCACGCGCGACGGCACGCCGGCGGCGCGCATCAGCACCACGAATGCCGACGAGAAGTGTTCGCAAAAGCCCTGGCGCGTAGTAAAAATGAATTCGTCCACCGAGTGCCGGCCGAGCAGCGGCGGCTCCAGCGTGTAAGTGAATTTTTGCTCGCGAAAATAAGTGAGCGCGGCATTCATGATGGCTTCATTGTTGCCGTTCGCGCTGCGTCCGTATTGATTGCGTAACTGGCGGCCCATGTCCAGCGTGCGCGGGTTAAAACCCTGCGGCAGTTGCAACGCGCGCCGCAGCATGAAGTCGTTGCTGTTGGCGCCGGCGGTGTAGTCCAGAACCGATTCAACCTCGTAGCGCCTGCGGCTGGTGACCGGTGTCAGTGACATCAGCAGGAAATCCGGCGTGATGGATGAACCCGTCGGCAGCGCGCCCGGCATATCCAGCGCAAACAGCCAGCGCCGGTTGTGCGGCTCGACGGTGACGCTGTAGCGCACCGGGTTTTCGCGGCGTTCCAGTTCCACGCGATTGAGCAGCGGACGTGGCGGCGCGGTCCAGGTCAGTCCATCAAAATCCAGCAGCACCGGGCCGCGCCAATAGAGCTTGTTGGGCGGCGGCACCGGGCCGGTGAATTCAGCGCGCAGCGCCACGTCATCCGAAAACACCAATTGGTTAATACTACCCGGACGCATGTTGTCCGAGAGACCCGTGACGCCGGCGAAGGCGTCGGTGGGCATCCCCCACAGCGGCCCCTGCACCCGCGGAAACAACATAAAAAACACCACCATCAGCGGCACCGATTGCGCGAGTATCACCGCCGAGGTGCGCAGTTGAATACGCAACTGCACACGGTAACTCGCCGGTTCGCGCGTGGTTTGCAGGCCGATCATCGCAGCAGTGAAAAACCACACGCACACCAGCAGGTAGAGCGCGGTCGGCATCGACTGCGTATAGAAAAAATTGGTGATCACCAGAAAATAGCCGATGAACACCAGTACCATGCCGTCGCGCTGGCTGCGGGTTTCCATCAGTTTGAGGGAGAGCATCAGCACCAGCAACGCGACACCGGCATCGCGGCCGAACAGTGTGCGGTAGTGCAGATAAATGGACGCCGTGCTGGCCAACACGATTGCGATCAGCAGCCAGCGTGCCGGCAGCGCCAGTCGCGTGCGCGCGAGATACACCCGCCACAGGCACATCGCGCCCGCGATCACGCTTAACCAAATCGGCAGGCGTTCGGCGTGGGGCGCGGCGACCAGTGCAAACGCCGCCGTGAGCCAGACCGTGTTACGCAGACTGATGGCGGGGGCGATGGTGTTCATGGTCTTTCAGGTAAATCAAACAGCGCCAGCGCTTCAAGGCAACGTTCGCGGTGCGGGTCACCGCTGGCTATCGCAATCACGGTGTCGGGCAAGCGCAGTCCGTACCCCATTTGTTGCGTATCGGCGTCCAGCACCCAGCGCGTCAGACGCGAGAGTTTTTCTTCGGTGTCCATGCGCGGCGGAAGCTGATCCCACGCCAGCCAGACTTCGCTGGCGGCCTGGCCGCTGAATTGTTTGGTGTAAAGCCCCTGTCCGCGCGCAGCCGCTTTCCATGCGACATGGCGCGGCGAATCACCGAGGTGATAGGGGCGCAGACCCGCAAAATCGTCCTGCCCTTGTCCGGTGGCGGCCCCGATACCCGGCGTGGCTTCGGCGGCAGGCAATGGCAGTCCCGCAGGCGCCGGTCGCGGATAAACGATGCAATGCATATCGGGCTGCACATAACTCCACGCGTAATACAGCCCCAGCGGATAGCGCGTAAACAAAGTCAGCCGGCCCGGACGCAGCGTGCCACGGCGTTGCGCAGGTGCGGCGACGCTGATCTGCGCGGTGGCGTTGGCGGGAACGTCGGTGAATTCAGTGCCGGTGCGCCCGCGTTTATCGAGCGACAGGCCAATCGCGTAACGCGCGTTCTCGCCGGGGTTGGTGAGATTCAGGGTGAATTGCGCGTTGCTGCCCGCAAACACCGCCGGTGAACGGCCCCCGGTGACATGGAGCCGCGCCAGATTGCGAAACGTGAACAGCATGCCGTTGAATGCCATCGCCAGCAGCAGGAACGTCAGCACGAAACCGAGACTGAGGCTGTAGTTGATGGCGCCGAGCAGCATCATCACCAGCACCAGCGCGAATACCAGACCCTGACGCGTGGGCAGGATGTACACGCGGCGCTGCACCAGCACAATCACGCCGCTTTCCGGCGCGCGCGGCTGAATGAACCAGTCGAGCAGGCGATTTTTCAGTGCGGCAACTTTGTCCATGCAGCGGTGCGACAGCCAGTGACTAAGGGATCGCCACGCTTTGGATCAAGCGCGCCGCCGCATCCGCGCTGGTAGCGGTGGTTTCGCGCGCGGTGCCGGTGGCGCTTAAGCGATGGCCGACCACACCGGGCAGCACGGCCTGCACGTCCTCGGGGACCACGTGCTTGCGTGCATCGAGCAGCGCCCATGCGCGCGCCGCCTGCGTAAGTGCAAGCGCGGCCCGTGGTGATAAGCCGCTGACGTAATCCGCGTTGCGTCGCGTGTGGCCCACCAGCGCCTGCACGTAATCGAGCAGCGCGTCGGACACATGCACCTGCTGCGCCTCGCGCTGCAAGGCCAGCAGCTCGTCAGGCTGCATGCAGGGCTTCATGCGTTGCAGTAAATCGCGACGGTCTTCGCCGCGCAGCAACGCGCGTTCGGCATC
>JAYVQD010000416.1:0-4923 GCA_043777275.1 Nitrosomonadales bacterium | reverse complement strand
TCTGTCAATTGCCGCGCAACGAAAAGCCGCGTTACGCCTGCGTGGCGAAGTTCAATCGGCACGCAGGTTGGCGGCCTTCACCACCGTGCCCCATTTCTTGATTTCGACGGCGATGGTTTTGCGGAACTCATCGGGCGTGCCGGTTTCGATATCAAAACCCAGGCGCGCCAATTGCACCTGCACGTCTTTGTCGCTCACGGTGGCGACGAGTTCTTTGTGCAGTCTCGCGACGATGGGTTTCGGTGTGCCTGTTGGCGCCAGCGCACCGTACCAGCCGTTCGCGGCATAGCCGGCCACACCCGCTTCCGCGATGGTCGGAAGCTCCGGCGCGGCGGGCGAGCGTTTGTCGCCGGTGACCGCCAGCGCGCGCAGCTTGCCGGATTTGGTTTGCGCCAGCACAGATGGCATGGTGGCAAAACCGATTTTGGTTTCGCCGCTCAACAGGCTCGCCACCGCCGGGCCGCCGCCTTTGTAGGGCACATGCACGAGGTCGGTGCTGGTCATATGCTTGAACAACTCGCCGGACAGGTGCGCCGAGCTGCCGCTGCCGGACGAGGCATAATTAAACGTGCCGGGGGATTTTTTCACTAACACAATCAGCTCCTGCACGTTTTTCGCGGCAACCGAAGGATGCGTGACCAGAATATTCGGCGCCCATGCCAGCATGGTCACCGGATCGAAGTCCTTCACGAAATCGTAGCCGAGCTTGCGATACAGCGTGACATTCACCGCGTGCGCGAGATTGCCCATTAGCAGCGTGTAGCCATCCGGCGCCGCGCGCGCGGCAATCTCCGCGCCGATGTTCGCTCCCGCGCCGGGGCGGTTGTCGATCACCACGCTTTGCCCGAGGGATTTCGCCATCGACTGCCCGACAATACGCGCCAGCGTATCGGTGCCGCCACCGGGCGGAAACGGCACTACGAAGCGCACTGGTTTGGTGGGGTAGTCCTGTCCCGGGCCCGCCGTAGCGGCCTGCGCGGCGACGGTCGCTGCGCCGTGAGAGAAAGCCATCAGTGCCATGACGCCGAACTTTAATTCGTGGTTCATGCTGCCTCCGGTGGAAGTGCCGTGCCCGCAGGCATTATGGCGTAGCGCACACCCGGCGACAATCGGATTCACCGTGCATTTGAGCCGTGTCATGCAACGCGTTACGATGGCCGTGAAGCGATGATTAAACACAAACAGCGAGAAAACTTCATGGCAAAAGTAACCACCCAATTACGCCGGTTAATCAACGGCTGCGAACTGGTGATCCAGCCCGGCATCTTCGACGGCTACAGCGCGCGCCTGGTGCAGCAGGCCGGGTTCCCTTCCGGCTTCATTTCCGGCGCGGGGATCGCCGAGGCGCAACTCGGCCAGCCCGACATCGGTTTGATGGGCTTTGAATTGAATCTCAACGCGGTGCGCATGCTCGCCGCGTGCGTGGATATTCCGCTGCTGGCGGATGCTGATACGGGCTACGGCAACGCCATCAATGTGTTTCATCTCACGCGCGCATTCGAGCAGGCGGGCCTGGCCGGCGTGATGATCGAGGATCAAACCTGGCCCAAGCGCTGCGGGCACATGGCGGGCAAGTCGGTGATTTCCGCCGAGGAGATGGTGGAAAAAGTGCACGCAGCCGTGGAAGCGCGGCGCGACGCGGATTTTGTCATCAAGTCGCGCACCGACTCCCTCGCCACGCATGGCATCGATGAAGTGGTGCGGCGGCTGAATTTATACGCCGAGGCGGGCGCGGATTTGTTGTTCGCCGACGCGCTGCTGTCGGAACAGGACATCAGCACCGTCATCAAAAATGTGTCGAAACCGCTGTGCATCAACATGGGCTTCGGCATTCGCAAGCGCGCCACCACGCCGCTGATCTCGCCCGCGCGCCTGGCCGAACTCGGCGTGCGCGTGGTGATTTACCCGCGGCTGCTGACCGCCTGCGCGATCAAGGGCATGCAAAATGGACTGGACGCGCTGCAACAGGCGATACGCAGCAAAGAACCCATTGAACGCCCCGAACTGCTGGTGAGTTTCGAGGAACTCAACAACGTGGTGGGATTCGATGAATTCAAATCACTGGAACACAAACTGGCGCGGCGTTAGTTACGCTGGTCACGTTAGCGCCGTTTGGGCCGGGGGCGTTTACGCGCGGCGCGCTGCTCGGCCTCGTATTCCTTGATCGCTTCGTGCGCCGTGGCGAACGCACTCAGGCTCGCATACACGCCGGCATAGACATACACATGCAGCAGAATTTCGCCGATCTCGCGCTTGGTCCAGCCGGTGCGCAGGCAGGTCTTGACATGCAGCTTCACTGCGCCCGCCTGCGATTGCGCGGCAGTGGAGGCCAGCGACAGCGCCGCGCGTATTTTGTGATTGAGTCCGGGCCGCGCCCACACCGTGCCCCAGCAAAACTCGTCGGTCACGTCCTCGAACATTTTGAGGAATTCGTCGGCCTCCCGGTAACGACGATCCACGTGCGCGTCGCCGTGCACTTTTCGCCGCACGATCTCCCCTTTGCGGGCGAGCGCGCTTTTTGCTGATTTTTTCGGCATCGTGATTCCTTATTATTTTTTCGCCATCGTCGATTTGTTGAGCGAGCGCGGATCACGCCCGCGCCAGCGGCCGGAATCCACCTGCGCCAGAAATTCCGCCGTTACGTTGTTGAAGAAAACCGGCTCTTCCAGATTCACCGCATGCCCGGTGTTCGGCACCACCGTCAGCATCGCCGACGGGCACACGCGCTTGATGAAGATGCCGGGATCAAGGCAGTTATTATCCTCGTCGCCGCTCATGATGTGCAGCGGCACGCGGCACTTGCGCAGCGCGGATTCAAGGCTGTAGATCGTCGGGCGCTTGCCCTGCACGCCAATCAGTGTGTTGGCGGAACCGAGCGCGGAGTGTTTGGCGAACTCGGCGCAAAAATGTGCGAAGCCGCGCGGGTTCTTGTTCTGAAACTGCACCCGCGCCGGACCGATCTGGTAGGGCTTGATCGCCTCCGCCGCGCCCAACTCCAGAAAACGCTTGATCATCACCTGGTTGTCGCCGAGGAATTGCTGGCGCTTGTCCGGATCGGAGCCGTAGCCCGCGCCGATCACGGTACACGACAGCGCCATGCGCGGATAACGCAGCGCAAAGTGCAGCGTGGCGTACGCGCCCATCGAGCAGCCGATGATGTGCGCCTTGCGGATTTTCAGATGATGCATCACGCTGGCAATGTCATCGGTGGCGATGGCCTGCGAATATTTCGACACCGATTTCGGCACATCCGACGGCGGATAACCGCGCGCGTTGTACGCAACACAACGATAACGCCGGCTGAAATACTGCATCTGCGCTTCCCAGCCGTGCAGGTCGTCGGCGAACTCATGCACCCAGATAATCGGCGTGCCCTTGCCGGTTTCTTCGTAATACAGATTCACATCACCTGATGTTGCGTAAGGCATGGTTCCTCCTGTGGTGGATTCAAGTACGAGCGAGTGCCGCCATTGTAGAGTCGGGAACGGCGGCTTGCACGAACTTCGCCGCGTCGTTCAGCCGCTCCAGCGACCAGGCGATATCGATTGCCTCCCGCGCATGGCCTGCGGCGCGCGAGGATGCCGCGAGTTCGTGGAATTTCTTTTCGATAGCCGCGTCGCTCATCGGCTTTTCCAGCGAGCCGCTGGCGTGCGGCACGTGTTGCGCGACGCGGCGCCCATCCTTGAACAGGAATTCGACGTGCGCCTCGGCCTTGTCGCAGGAGGCATCGGGCCGTGTGGTCACTCTGCCGCGCAGCGCCGCCACCGCGGGGTCGCTGACACACGCATCGGTAAATTGCGCCACGCCTGCCGCGCCCTGCACGAGCGCAGCAGCGACAGCGTGCGCCACCGACAACTTGCCCTCAAGTCCGCTGGCGGGCGCGGCGCGACCGGTAAGTTCGAGCGCGAGCGGATTCATGCGCACCGCCACGCCCGCAATATCGCCCACGGCAAAGCCCGGCTGCGCGTGCAGTTCCAGACAGGCGTCGATCGCCGCGTGCAGCACGATGCCGCACGGATAGGGTTTGTAGGCATTGGCGGCGAGTTCCCAGGTGTCACCCAGCCCACGCGTGAGTTCGTCGAGTTGCGGTTCTTGGCCCAGCACATGCGCGAAGCCGCGCGGCGCTTCGAGCGCTCGCTCCGAGCTGGTGAAGTTGCGTTCCGCCAGCAGCGCCGCCAGCAGCCCGCAGCGCGCGGCGTGGCCGAGGTTGAAACTTTTGCTCATGCCGCCCATCATTTCGCGCAGGCCGCTCGCCTGCGTGGCGGCGATGCCGAGCGCCCACGCCGTCTGCTGCGTGTTGAGATTCAGCAGCTTCGCCGCGCCCGCCGCCGCGCCGAACACGCCGCAGCTCGACGAGATATGCCAGCCATGCGCGTAATGCCCCGGCGACACCGCGTTGCCCGCGCGGCACGCCACTTCAATGCCGAGCACAAATGCCTCAATGAATTGCGCGCCGGTCACGGGGCGATGCTCGACCAGCGCGCATAACGCGGCGGCCACCGGCACCGTCGGATGCATCACCGTGCGCAAGTGCGTGTCGTCGTAATCGAGTATGTTCGACGAGATGCCGTTGATGAGCGCCGCGTGCAGCGCGTCGAGTTTGTCGTGGCGGCCGATCAGCGACGAGGTGCGCGGCCCGGAGAACTCATTCAGCGCGGCGAGCGCACGCTCCACCGTGTCATCGCGGCAACCGCCGATCGCGCAGCCCATCCAGTTGAGCACCGCGCGCTTCGCCTCGTGGCGCATCGCCGACGGAATGTCGCCCCAGCGCGATTCGGCGACGAAGCGCGCGAGGGTCAGGGTTTCATTCATGCGGAGCGTGGCGCCCTAGCAGCCTGTCGGACTTAAATTTTGCTGGATGATCTGTCGGATGTGTACTACAGTCATATTCAGTCAAATCCCAGAGTTGATCCATGTCTAACT
>JAYVQD010000415.1:0-19246 GCA_043777275.1 Nitrosomonadales bacterium | reverse complement strand
TTAAGCCCTTTGCCCGTTCGCCCTGAGCCTGTCGAAGGGCATTTGTGGTTCGACAAGCTCACCACGAACGGCTAAGTGAACAGCATTGGGTCGGGTCTTTCAATCATACATTCCTTCGATGCAATGTTGGATTGCAACTGTCTTGCTTCCATCACGGTAGCACGGTAGGGGGAAGTTACAAAAGGCATGCCTGTCGTGATGCTTCAATGAAAGCCCCGTGCTTTTGTAGCGGCTAAAGAAGCTCGAACGAAATAACGTGGCTTCTGAATTTCAGTCGACCAGGGGGTTGTTTACCTTGATGCCCGCAAAGCGGCTGAAGTCGCGGTCTGCTGACCACAGTTGCGCCACGCCGTGCTGCTTGCACAGCGCGGCTATACGCGCGTCATGCACCATCGGCCCGGCAACACGTCCAGAGATCAGCAATTCGCGCAGTTTTTCCCAATGCAATGCGGATTCACTCAACATCACGACGGTTGGCGATTCCAGCCAGGCGTCTATCTGGTCTAGTGCCTTTTCAAGCGGCGTGGGTGGCGTGTAAATGCGCGCGTGCGTAACGATTGAAAAAAATTCATGAATGCACGGCCACGGAATCGCCCATGCGGCGTTTCCCTCTGCCAGTGCGGCTACGCGGGTGTAAGCGGTGGCGTGCCAGTCTGAATCCACACGGTGCGCATACACCAGGATATTGGTATCGACCGCTATCACCCGCCGCGTCCTTCATAGGCCATCTCACGTATTTGTTCCCAGTTTGCGCCGTTCAGCCCTTGTGCTAACCCTTCTCCCTTGAACGCCGCATTGCGCAGCCGAAACGGTTCGCCACGCGACATTTTTTGCGCAAGCACCTGACGCAATCCTGATTCCACCAATGCGCGCACGGTAGTGCCCTCGCGTGCCGCCAGTTTTTTTGTTTTCGCCAGCAGCGAATCCGCTATCTCTATGGTTGTCTTCATATGGGTTGCCATCATTAATGATGTGGTTACCCATATTACAGCATGTTCCGACAGGCGGCGCAAGTTTTGGCGCTTTGGGTGATAGGCACGACAAATTAAATTAAATGTAATAAAAACAACAGGTTGTAGAGGTTGAAGTCTATTGCGACATCGCTCTGCCTAATCGGCGGAAAGTGGCCTGAGCAGCTCCGCCAAATCGCTTTCGGTGAATAGGGGTTGCTTGCGCGCAGCAGAGCCGCTGTACATGTTCTCGGCCAGTGCGGCTTTGCGTTCCTGCAAGGCGAGGATGCGTTCTTCGATGGTGCCTTGCGCCACCAGTTTGATTACCCACACGCTTTTGGTTTGCCCGATGCGGTGAGCGCGGTCGGTGGCCTGGTTTTCGACGGCCGGGTTCCACCACGGGTCGTAGTGGATCACGGTGTCGGCCTGCGGCAGATTCAATCCGACGCCGCCGGCTTTCAGGCTGATGAGAAACAACGGCACCTGCCCGCTGGTGAATTGCTCGATCAGCGCGTCGCGCTTCTGGCTTTGGCCGGTCAATTTTACCCAGCGCAATTTGCGCTTTGCGAGTTCGGCTTCGATCAATGTCAGCATGCTGGTGAACTGCGAGAACAATAGTATCCGCCGTCCTTCATCCAGCATCTCGGGCAGCATTTCCATCAGTTGTTCGAGCTTGGCGGATACGGTGACTTTTTTGGCGATTGCCAGCGTCACCAATTGCGGGTCGCAGCACACCTGGCGCAGCTTGAGCAGTGCGTCGAGGATGGTGATATGCGATTTGGCCAGGCCCTTGGCGGTGAGGGTTTCGCGCACGGTTTTTTCCATTCCCAGGCGGATGGTTTCGTAGAGGTCGGCCTGTTTGCCCGACAGTTCGACGCGCATCACGGTTTCAACTTTGGGCGGAAGTTCGGTTTCCACCACCGCCTTGGTACGCCGGAGCATGAAGGGGGTGACGCGCGCGCGCAACTGCGTCATGCGCTCGAAGTTACCCAGTTTTTCAATTGGCGTGCGGAAGACCGTGGCAAAGCGTTTCTGGCTGCCGAGAAAACCCGGCATCAGAAAGTGAAACAGGCTCCACAGTTCGCCCAGATGGTTTTCCATTGGCGTGCCGGAGAGGCACAGACGGTGGCGGGTCTGCAATTGACTGACCACCTGCGCGGCGTGGGTGCTGGCGTTTTTGATGTTCTGCGCTTCGTCCAGCACCACCAGATGCCACTTTGCTTCGAGCCAACGCTCGCGGTCGCGCTGCAACAAGGAGTAGGGGGCGATCACGATGTCGTGCTGGTGCATGGTATCGGCCACGTCGTGACGGTCTTTGCCGTGCAGCACCAGCGTGCGCAGTTGCGGGCAAAAGCGCGCAGTTTCGCGCTGCCAGTTACCCATCAAGCTGACCGGGGCAATGATGAGCACGGGATGCGTCAGACGCCCGGCATCTTTTTCGACTTGAATATGCACTAGTGTTTGGAGGGTTTTGCCTAAGCCCATGTCGTCGGCGAGTATGCCGTCGAGGTGGTACTGTCGTAAAAATTGCAGCCAATTCAATCCCTGTTGCTGATAGGGCCGCAGACTGGCGAGCACGCTGTGCGGCACGGCAATGACGGGCAATTCGGCCCGGCCACTGAGTTGTTGCAACATAGTGCGCAGCGATTTGGCGCCTTCCCACACCGCGCCCTCGCCCAGCGCTACGCTGGCGCGCAGCGTATCCAGCCGCGAGAGCTTGAGACTGTCACCCGAAAAATTATGTTCGCGGTGGCCCACCAGTTCGAGCAGCGCGGCCATCCACGGTTTGAGCGCTTCGGTCGGCAAGCGAATAAACCCGCTGCCTTCGGGCGCGCGCACGTAGATGAAGGGCGGCAGGCTGGGCAGGCCGGTTGCCGGGTCCGGCGGACTGGCGGCGGCTTGTGTCAGCAGATCGGGCAGCCACGGCAGAATATTGTGGCGCCGGCCGTTGATTTCCATACCCAGCGACAGATCAAACCACGGCGAGGTGGCTTCTTCTTCGCCTTCATTCTGCGGCTGCATCTGAACGTTCAGCGCGTCGGCGTGGCTGATCCAGTTTTTCAGCGCGTCATCCACCGTAACCGCAAAACCCGCATCGCGAAGCGCAGTAAAGTCTTCATCGGCCCAGCGCAGCCATGTCTGTTGCGGTTCATGACCCGGGATGGCGCAATTGCCGTGGCTGCCCGCATGCAACCCGACGTTCTGCAAGCGCACGATAGCGTCACGTTCGGCGGCGGTATTACGATGCAGCAGAATATTGCCACCGGGGCTTTCGATCAGCACGGTGTCGCGCTGGCCCGCCCACCAGCCGCGATGGCCCTGATAGTCAAAGCGCAATTGCGCCTGAATTAGCCCTTGCTGCGCGCGGTCCGCCAGCGGCACGGGTGTGAGGTGCAGGCAGGCGGTGGGCGAGACGCCTTGCAATTGGGTTGGCGCGGGCATTCCCGGTGGCGGCGGCAGCGCACCCAGGTGCTGCATCAGTCTGAGTTGATGTTTTTGAAGCGCGGCGGGTTTTAACGGCGGCGCTCTGAGCAGCACCTCTAATTGCGCGTCGGCCATGCCGTCGGCCTGCGCCAGCCCGCACCGGCCGTGCGCCGCATCCAGATACAGCGGCGGGTTGTTCAGACACAAGGTGGCGGTGTTTTCGGGGAGCAGGCCGCGCAAAGCCCAGCCCGATTCGGTCGCACTGACGCTGCTGACTTCGTGCCATTCCCAGCGTAGCGCTTGCGGCGCACTCCACTGCACGGCATTGGCGGGGGCGCCGTGGCCGTTATTTACAAACAATCTGCCCGTGCTGGAGGCGAGTTCCAGTACGATCAGTCCAAGCCGCCCTTGCAATGCGCCGCCGTAATTAGAACTGTAGGTTTGGTAATGCGTGTCCGACAGGGCGCGGATGAGCGGCAGCACTTCACGGTCTGCCGGTGTTGCCTGTTGATAGACCGGCTCGCCCGGATAGGGCGGGTAGTGCAAGGTTTTGGGTTTGGCCCACTCGCCGTTCAGTTTGCGGTAGGACACCACGGTGTCGATATGCAACAGCGGCTTGACGCTGTTCGCATGCATCACACTGAGCAAATACAGATATTGCTCGGCCTTGGGCTGGGCCATGCGCGAGTGCAGATTGACCGTGTGCGCAAGCGGCGAATCAGGCAACGACACACCCGTGGCGCGATCCATGTCTTTCAGCCAGTTCAGCAGTTGACTCTCTGCCTGAATGCGCGCCATTTCATCGATTCGCGCCTGCGCGGTCTGGCGCGCGGTCTCCCGCTGCGCGGGACTGGCGGACGGTGCAAAAAGGGAGGGATTGCCCAGTAGCTCCCGGCCCTTGTAGGCGGCCTCGATGGTGATTGCTACGCCGTGCTTGCATTGGCCGCCGACCGGGCAATCGCAGTCGCTGTCCCATGTAAGAACCTCGCCCGTGGGCGACAAGCTCAACTCGACCTCGATCTCGTACGGACGGGAGCGGCTACCCTGTACTTCACCGATCAGCAGCCAATGCCTGTCGATCCGTTCGATGTCCAGGGTTAGTACGCTTTGCTGGTTGCGAAACAGCGCCATGCCGCGCGACCAGGTCGCGCCGTCGGTCAAACGAGAAAGCGATTCTGGCTTCAACCACAGGTTATGGTTCGATGGCATTTTGTGTAATCAAGGGTCCGGGCATGCAAGAGGTCCGAGCAAGTAACCGCGTATTCTACCGGGACAAGGCGTAAACAAGGTCACACTGCGGCACTAGTCACACTGCGGCACTATAATGGGCGCTTAACCAACACTCGCTCTCAATAGGAACATTATTTCATGACTACGATTTTTCGCGCTGCGGCGGCAGGCCTGTCTGTGCTGGCGTTGGCTACCGGTGTTGATGTCCATGCACAAAATTACCCCACGCGTCCCATCCGTTACGTCGTCTCGTTCGCGCCCGGCGGGCTTAACGATATTCTTGCGCGCATTGTTGGTCAGAAATTGGCGGAGAGCTGGGGGCAGCCGGTGATCGTCGACAATCGCCCCGGCGCGGGTGGCAATCTCGGCACTGAATTGGTGGCGAAGTCGGCGCCGGATGGCTATACCATTCTGAACATCAGTACTGCGCAGGTGATCTCGCAATCGCTCTACGCGAAACTCGGCTACAGCCTTGAGCGTGATCTTGCGCCCGTGGTGTTGTTGGCTTACACGCCGCTGGTGGTGACCGTGCATAACGGTATCGCCGCAAAGTCGGTGCCGGATCTGGTGGCGGTATCCAAGAGCATCAAAATGGTCAATGCGTCCGGCGGCCACGGCACCATCAGCCATCTTGCCGGTGAAATGTTGAAACGCGCTGTGGGTTTTAACGCCACGCACGTGCCGTACAAGGGCAATGGGCCGGCGATTCCCGATATGATGAGTGGTCAGGCGCATCTGCTGCTCAATGGCATTCCTGATCTGCTGCCGGCGATCAAGTCGGGCCGCGTGCGCGCCATCGCGATGGCGGCGGACAAGCGGCATCCGTTGCTGCCGGAGGTTTCAACCATGGCGGAGCAGGGTTACAAGGAGTTTGTGCTGGGCAACTGGGTGGGCATCGTGATGCCCACCGGTACACCGAAGCCGATCATCGACAAGATGTACACCGAGGTCGCGCGGTTGATGAAGCAGCCGGATGTCGCGGAGAAGGTGGTACAGCAGGGTTTCGATCCGGCGGTCAGTTCGCCCGAGGAATTCGGCAAACGCATCAAGAACGAAACCGCGTTGTTTGCGAAGGCGGTTAAGGCGTCAGGCGCGCGAGTGGATTGATCGCGCTGCCGTGTCTTGATGCGCGATTAGACGGAGACAAGGGCGTGCCGCGCTTCTTCTTCCAGATAGCAGTTGCGATACAGCGTGGTGGCCCGCTCGTGGGCGGCGACACTCTGCGCGTCCAGCTCGGCTTGCGGCGGCTCGACGCGCTCAAAATGGTGATAGCGGTCAACGCCGCGCACCAGCATCGCGGCTGGTTTGATCGAGCCTGCCGGGCGCACGGAGGTCGCGATGAAATTCAACCCCAACCCGATGCGGCGATGATTCGCGGTGTTCAGCGCGGAGCGATGCGGGCACAGGCCATGATGCATGGAGAATGATCCCGCCGCCAAGGGCATGGCAACGGGCTTGCCTTCATCCAGTGGCTCGGTAATCACTTGACTCGCGCGGTTGACGCTGTTTTTGACCACGCGCGACACGTGGCTTAGTTGCCGTGGATTGCCACGGAACGACAGCGCGTCCATGCAGCCGGCGGCTTCATTGGCCTCGGAAAGTGCAACCCACACAGTGACTTCTTCTTTCGGTTCGAGGCCGTAGTAGGTTGAATCCTGGTGCCAGGCCGCGATGGTCGGCGAGTGCGCTTCTTTGATGAAGAAGGTGCTGGTGAATATCAGAATATCGGGGCCGATCAGGTCTTCGACACCATCGAGAATGCGCGGATCGCGCGCGAGTTTCGCGGCCCACGGCAATACCAGATACGGCATGGTGCGCCACTTTAATTCGTCAGTGGCGTTGACGGTGGCACCCAGCCATTGCTCGAAGCGCGCCAGGCCGTCGCGGCATTCCTTGAGTTCCGCTGCATTGAGCAGCGGAAACGGCGACAAAAATCCGTCGTGACGCCAGCGGGTGATTTGTTCCTCGCTAAGCGTGCTCGTCATGTGCAATCAAACTTTGTAGCCCTGGCGCGCCAGCATTTTCCAAACGCCGCCTTGCTTTTGCAGCATCATCATCACGCCCATTTTGACGGTGTTGGACTGGCCTTCGCGTTCGTTCTCGCCGGCCATGACGTGGCGAACCGTTGCAGTGTCGCCGCAAATGGTTATGCTTTGATCGACGGGGGCCAGTGATTTCCACACGGTACGCGGGCTCATCGCGGCGGCAATGAATTCCGCTTTGGTTTCGATTCTGCCAACCGAGTGGCCATAGCTTAGTTGATCGGACAGCATGGCTTCGAGTTGTTGCTGATTCTTGCTGGCGACCGCTTTGTAACAGACTTGAACAACCTGTGCCACGGCTGCGATGTCGGTGTTCGTCATATGCACTCCCTGCAGTTATAGCCGGAAGGCCTGGCGCGCGTACAACTTCCAGGCGCCTTGTTCCTTCTGCCACACCGTCAGTACGCCGATCTTGGTGGTATTGGCCTTGCCGTCGAGTTCGCTTTCGCTGGTATGGATAAAACGCACGATAGCGTTATTGCCGACGATTTTGCTGCTTTGCTCGGTGAAAGTCAGGGATTTCGTGACGGATTTCGAGGCGAGGGCGACCGTGATGAACTCGGCTTTGGTTTCGATGCGGCCCGCCGAGTGCCCATAACTTACGTTCTCCGAAATCAGCGTGTCGAACTGTTTGCCGTCTTTGGCAATCATCGCTTTGCGCAAGGAATCCACCGCTTGTGTAAGGGCTGCGTCGTCGCCGGTCTGTGCATAAGCCGTCTGCATTCCGCTCATCAAGGTTAAAAGCAGAATCGAAAGGGCAAGCAATTTTGTGCGCATGGAATCCTCCGTTTGAGATTGATTTCAGGGAAACACCAATGAACCACAGGCACTGTATCACAGCGTAAATCGCATGATGGGGTGGCGCGGATCGCGGCAAACCCGTTACCGCAGCAGCAGAGGAATCCCGCTTAAAATCAAGATGATAGCGATAAGGCGCTTGAACGCGATGCCATTGAGATTGGCGTGCACCCGGCCCCCGATGAACATGCCGATGAGCATCAGCGGCAATGCCACCGCGCACGTGATGAGGGCTTCGTGGCCATAGGCGCCGACGGCGGCATAGCCCAGTCCGCGCACGATGCCGAGTCCGAACAATATCGCGGCGGCGGTGGCGCGAAATTCGTTTTTAGCGAGTTGCAGCAAGTCGAGGTACACCGCGAAGAACATGCCGGCCATCGAGCCGAACAGCGTGCCGACAAAGCCGGCGATGATGCCGGCCAGGTGCGTGATCAGCTTCATCGGCAGGGGCAAAGACGCCGGCGGTTTATCGCGATAGGTCATCCACCACGAGTAGAGCCCATACGCAATGATGACCACGCCGAGCGCGCGCGTGAGGGTGCGGGTATCGAGCGCGCTGAAAAAATACAGACCGAGCATCGCGCCGGCGAACGCCGCCGGTGCGATGCGCCACAGCGCTTTCCAGTCGACGTATTTGCGATCTGACGCGAGGATGACGCAGGATGAAATCAACCCCAGAAACGTGACCACGGGCACCACGATCTTAAGGGGCAGCAGGTAGACCAGTAGCGGCACGGTGACGCCGCCGAAGCCCGCGCTGCCGCGAATGGCGTACGACAGGATGATGACGACACTGAAAAACGCGAGTTCGAGCGGAGAGAGCGATTCCATCAGCGCTGTATCAGCGTCGAACAGCGACTAGAGGCAGTGCGGCGCAGATGGTTGCCGGCGAAGCGGCTACTTGCGCGTTAATAAACCGCCGAGCAGCGCCGCCACCGGGCGCGCAATGCCTCGGCGTGGCGGCGCAACCGGCTTGAGGGCGTCTGCACTTACACTGGCGCCCGGCTGGTAGGGTTTGCTGAAATCGAAACCATCGTGTACGGCTTTGGCGATGGGTTTTTCAGTCGGACGTTCGCGTGCAGCACGTTCCGGGCGGGCGGTGCGTTCGGTTCGCTCGGTGCGTTCAGGACGCCCGCTGTGCTCAGTGCGTCCACCGTGTTCGCTGCGTTCATGGCGCTCGCCGCGCTCAGGACGGGCGCTGCGATGCTCGCGTTCTATATTTTCGACATGCGAATGACGGTGATCCAGTTCCCCTACCGGCAGACGCTCGATGGGGCGCTTTAACAGCCGCTCGATGTCGGCGAGTAATTTGGATTCGTCCTGGCATACCAGCGAAATGGCGGCGCCCGGCATGCCGGCGCGTCCGGTACGGCCAATGCGATGCACGTAGTCTTCGGGCACATAGGGCAATTCGTAGTTCACCACATACGGCAATTCTTCGATATCGAGGCCACGCGCGGCGATGTCGGTGGCGACCAGTGCGGTGGCGCGGCCTTCTTTGAAATCATTGAGCGCTTGTTCGCGCTCGGCCTGCGTGCGATCAGAGTGGATGGCGGTGGCTTTGATGCCGTCGCGCTCCAGCTCGCGCGCGAGTTTATTGCAATCGACTTTTTTGCGCAGGAACACCAGCACCTGTTTCATCTCGCGCGTGCGAATCAGATTGACCAGCAGCGCGCGTTTGCGTTCGGCGGAAACCTCATACACCTGATGCGACACCAGATCGGCGGGCGCGTTACGTCGCGCGACTTCGATGGTCAGCGGATCGCGCAGCATCTGGTTGGCAAGACGCTTGATGTCGTCGGAGAAGGTGGCTGAAAACAACAGGCTTTGGCGCTGCGCCGGAATCAGCGCAATGATGCGTTTCAAGTCTGGCAGAAAGCCCATGTCGAGCATGCGGTCGGCCTCGTCGAGCACGAGGATTTGCACTTGCGACAGGTTGACGGTTTTTTGCTCGACGTGATCGAGCAGGCGACCGGGGGTGGCGACGAGGATTTCCACGCCCGCCATCAGCGCCGCTTTTTGCGGCTTCATGTCTACGCCGCCGTAAACTACGGTGGAACGCAGCGGCAGGTGTTTGCCATAACCCTGAACGGATTCATGCACTTGGGCGGCGAGTTCGCGCGTGGGCGTCAGGATCAGCGCGCGCACCGGATGCCGCGCGGGTGATGGGCTGCTGCTGCCGAACGGTGCGAGCATTTGCAGCACCGGAAGCGTAAAGCCCGCTGTTTTGCCGGTGCCGGTTTGCGCGCAGCCCATGAGGTCGCGGCCCGCGAGTACGGCGGGTATGGCTTGCACCTGTATCGGCGTGGCTTCGGTATAGCCCTGATCGGCGACGGCGCGTTGCAGTTCGGGTAAGAGGTTTAATGCGGCAAATGACATCGGAGGAACTTCAAAGGGTCACAAAGTGGTGGGGAGGGTAACGTGTAAAACGTTTAAGAAAGGTCAGGCAAGATCAGCGCGTCAACCTGAAACGCACCGGACGAATTTATCGCCGAGGGTGCGTGGGACGCGAGGGAAGGGGTGCAAAAGTCTGAATTCACAGCCTAGTAGTATAGCGCGACGCCGCATTCCACGCCATCAAACCCTTAATTTCTTCCAGAAACGCATAAATCTGGTAGATTATGGTGCATCGAAAGACATCGGCTGTTTGTTTAACCCTTAAACCGACATATGGATCAGATCGTCATCGACCACTTGCAGTATCCGTATCTGGAT
Organism: Nitrosomonadales bacterium; assembly: GCA_043777275.1. GTDB lineage: Bacteria > Pseudomonadota > Gammaproteobacteria > Burkholderiales > SG8-41 > UBA5216. The sequence goes on along the minus strand of JAYVQD010000415.1, from coordinate 9,087 downwards.
CAGCACAACAAGGCGTTGCCTCTGGTGCTGACGCTGGATACGCACGGCGTGCCGCATCGCTGGATTACCTGGCAGCATGCCTGCTTTTATTATGCCAAAGATCAAGTGGCGTGGACGCTCGGCGAGCACGCGTTCACGGTATACGGTGGCACCAACCGCCTCACGGGCGAGCGCTCCGAAATCACCGCCAGCAGTATTATTGCCGTCAAGGGCAAGGCGATGGCGATGAAGTCTTTCAATCATGTGCCGCCGCTCAACAACCGCGAACTGTTTCACCGTGATCGGCAGATTTGCGCCTATTGCGCGGATTTATTCTCCAGCGCGAAACTCACACGCGACCACATCAAGCCGTTCTCCAAAGGGGGTGCGGATTCATGGATGAACGTCGTCACCGCCTGCCGCGCCTGCAACGAGCGCAAGAGCGACCGCACGCCTGAAGGCGCGGGCATGGAGCTGGTGTATCTGCCGTACGTGCCGAACCGCGCCGAGTATTTGATTTTGACCAATCGCCGCATACTGGCGGATCAGATGGAGTTTCTCGCGCAGCACGTGCCGGCGCAGAGCCGGTTGCATCAGAGGTCTGCTTAATCAGGCGGCACGGTAATCCGCCGGCGCAGAGCCGGTTGCACCAGAAGGCAGCGTAATCCGCCGGTGGGTTGATTTACCCCGCGCGGTACGGCAGCGCCAGCGCCTGCAACACCTCGCTGGTCACCGCTGTGAGTGGCCCCGCCAATTCACGCACTAAAAATGATGTTCCAACCGCTTGCCTTCATTTTCGGTGTTTGCCAGTAAGACCGTTGCGCCCGCTTTGCGCGTTACGCCGCAGTAACGCGTTTCTGTTATGATGCGGTTCGTTTTATAACTATTTGTTTTTATTGAATAATTTGTCATATGCTGGACGTTGATCTCCACAGCCATTCCACCTATTCCGACGGCGTGCTCACGCCTGCCGCGGTGGTGAAGCGTGCATTCGGGCGGGGCGTAAAGTTGTACGCGCTGACTGATCACGACGAACTGAGCGGTCTGGCCGAGGCGCGCACAGAAGCCGAATCCCACGGCATGCGGTTCATCGACGGTGTGGAAATTTCCGTGTCGTGGCAAACGGAAACGCTGCATATTGTCGGGTTGAATATCGACCCCCTGCACGAAGGCATTGCCGACGGATTACGCACCGTGCGCGCGGGCCGCCATGTGCGCGCCGAACGCATTGCGGCGGACCTGGAGCGCGCGGGCGTCGAAGGCGCACTCGCGGGGGCGCGGGGTTACGCGCGCAATCCTGATTTATTAAGCCGCGCGCATTTCGCGCGCTACCTGGTCGAACGCGGGTTGGTGAAAGACACCAACGCCGCATTCAAACGCTATCTCACCGCGGGCAAGCCGGGTTATGTCGAGCATCAATGGGCGACGTTGGCGCAAGCGGTGCAGTGGATCAATGGCGCCGGCGGCGTTGCCGTGATCGCGCACCCCGGTCGCTACAAGTTGATGAACAAAGCGCGCGAAGCGATGCTCGGCGAGTTTCGCGATCTGGGCGGCGCAGGCGTCGAAGTGGTCACCGGCAGCCACACGGCGGATCAATACGCGACGTGGGCGCGCTATGCGCAACGCTTCGGTTTGAAAGCCTCGGCGGGTTCAGATTTTCACGGGCCGGGCGAAAGTTATCTTGATCTCGGAAAGCTGCCCGATTTGCCGTATGGCGTGGCGCCGCTGTGGGCAGATTTTTAGTTTGGAGTTGAGCGTTTGGTGTTTGGAGTAACTTCGCGATCCGTAGTGACTCCCAACGCCGAACGCCGAACACTCAACGAAACAATGTCACAGTACATCGAAATTCATCCGGTCAATCCGCAGCCGCGCCTGATACGCCAAGCAGCGGATATCGTGCGTTCAGGCGGCATCATCGCTTATCCGACCGATTCGTGTTACGCGCTTGGCTGCCACATCGGCGACAAGGCCGCGATGGATCGCATGCGGGTGATTCGTCAGGTGGATGAGAAGCATCATTTCTCGCTGGTGTGCCGCGATTTGTCCGAGGTTGCCACCTACGCCAAAGTCGACAACGGGCAGTACCGCCTGTTGAAGGCGGCAACGCCGGGCTGCTATGCGTTTATTCTCGAAGCCACGCGTGACGTGCCCAAGCGTTTGCAACATCCGAGCCGGCGTACTATCGGCATCCGCATACCGGATCATCCGGTGGTGCGCGCGCTGCTGGCTGAACTGGGCGAGCCGCTGTTGTCATCGACGCTCACCTTGCCCGGCGAAGACGTACCGTTGAACGACCCCGATGAATTCCGCGAGCGGCTCGAACATCGGGTTGATCTGATACTCGATGCGGGCTCGTGCGGCGTTGAGCCGACCACTATTGTGAATCTCACCGGCCCCGAGCCGGTGATTACGCGTGTGGGCAAAGGCGATACCGCGCTGTTCGGGGTGTAGCCGTTACGTGTGACGCGGTTGCGCTACACTCGGTGCTGCCTGCTTTCAGGCGTCCGCTGTAATCATGAAAAAAAACTCAATAAAAACAACTAGTTACCATACGATGGTAATCGTAACCGCAAGGCGCGTATGGAACTGAGCGTCATTCAGGTGATTGCGATTTATGCGCTGCCGGTGGTCTTCGCCATCACGCTGCACGAAGCCGCGCACGGATATGTCGCCAAGTATTTTGGTGATCTGACGGCCTATTCGCAGGGCCGCGTGAGTCTGAATCCGATACGGCACATCGATCCGTTCGGCACGGTGATTTTGCCGCTGATGTTGGCGGCGATTGCCAAATTCATTGGCGGCGGATTTATTTTCGGCTGGGCCAAACCGGTGCCGGTGAATTTCGGCAACCTGCGTCACCCCAAGCGTGACATGCTGTGGGTGGCGGCGGCAGGACCGGCGGCGAATCTGGTGATGGCGATTTTTTGGGTGCTGATGGTGAAGCTGAGTTACACCGATATCGCGGGAGAGCTTTCATTGCCGCTGGCGCTGATGGGCGCGGCGGGCGTGATGGTGAACGCGATTTTCATGGTGCTGAATCTGCTACCGATACCGCCGCTCGACGGCGGACGCATCATGGTCAGTTTGCTGCCGCACCGTCTGGCGTATCCGTTCTCGCGTATCGAACCGTACGGATTCATCATCATCCTCGCGCTGCTGTTTACCAAGGTGCTCGATTATGTGATGTGGCCGTTCATTGCGTTCACCATTCAAATGCTCGCGGCGGTAGTGGATGTTCCTGTGCTTGACCTTTATAAACTTTTGAAGCTTTTGTCCAACTAAAATCATGTTTTCAAATCGCGTACTTTCCGGCATGCGCCCCACCGGCGGGCTGCACCTGGGCCATTATCACGGCGTGCTCAAAAACTGGGTGCGTCTGCAACACGAATTCGAGTGTCTGTACTTTGTCGCCGACTGGCACGCGCTGACCACGCACTACGACGACCCCAGCCAAATGGAGCAGCACGTCTGGGATATGGTGATTGACTGGCTCGCCGCCGGTATTGATCCGGCGCATGCCACGCTGTTCATCCAGTCGCGCGTGCCGGAGCACGCCGAGTTGCATTTGCTGCTGTCGATGATTACGCCGCTGGGCTGGCTGGAGCGCGTGCCGACTTATAAAGATCAGCAGGAGAAACTCGCCGAGAAAGACCTCGCTACCTATGGTTTTCTGGGCTATCCGCTGCTGCAAAGCGCCGACATACTGATTTACCGCGCCAACCGCGTGCCGGTGGGCGAAGATCAAGTGCCGCACATCGAGATTACGCGTGAAATCGCGCGCCGCTTTAATCATGTGTTCGGCAAAGAGCCGGGCTTCGCCGAAAAAGCCGAAGCCGCGATCAAAAAACTCGGCTCGCGCCGCGCCAAAATTTACCGCCAGCACCGCGCAAGCTATCTCGAAAAGGGCGACGCCGACGCGCTGGCAGCCGCGCGCGCACTGCTCAACGAAACGCAAAACCTCACCATGGGCGACCGTGAGCGCCTGTTCGGCTATATCGAAGGCGGTGGCAAAGTGATCCTCACGGAACCGCAAGCGCTGTTAACCGAAGCGTCCAAAATGCCCGGCCTCGACGGACAGAAAATGTCCAAGTCGTATAACAACACCATCACGCTGCGCGAAGACGCCGATAGTGTGACCAAAAAAGTTCGCACCATGCCCACTGACCCGGCGCGCGTGAAACGCACCGATCCGGGTGACCCGGAAAAATGCCCGGTGTGGCAGTTGCATCAGGTGTATTCGGATGACACGAAAAAGCAGTGGGTGCAGGCGGGGTGCCGCAGTGCGGGCATTGGTTGCCTGGAGTGCAAGCAGCCGGTGATCGATGCAATCATCGCCGAACAGCAGCCGATGCGGGAGCGGGCGCAACGTTATCTGGATGATCCTACCTTGGTGCGCAATATTGTGGCGGACGGGTGTGAGAAGGCGCGGAAGATGGCGCAGGAGACTCTTAGGGATGTGAGGGAGGTTATGGGGTTGGGGTATAGCTAGCGGAGTAAGGGCGGGCCAAGTACTGTGCGTGCGCAACGCAGCGGCTCGGCCAAAGGAAAGGGCCGGCAGTGCCGGCCCTTCGTATCTACTAAAACACATATCTACTGAAGTGCCACCTCCACCCGGCGCGCTTCGGCGGCGTTACCGGCGGCATTGGTTTGCTCGGGTTTTTTCAGTTCGATCTTGTCTTCGGCCACGCCAGCGGCTTTGAGCGCGTCGCGTACCGCAAACGCCCGCACCTTGGCGAGTTCCGCGTTCATGGCAGGGTCACCCGACGCATCGGTATAACCGCTGATCACGGCTTTCTTGCCGGCGGCGACGCTCTTCGCCACCTCGGCCAGCGCCGCACCGGCACCGGCGGCCAGATCTGACTTACCGGAAGCAAAGTAGAGTTTGACGATACCATTCTCGACCTTTACCGAGGCGCCATCGGTCGATACGGCAGGGGACGACACTGCGGCGGGCTTCACAGCAGCGACCGGCGCTGTAGCAGCACCGGGCAGCAGCGGCACAATCAACAGCGCCACAATGTTGATGATCTTGATCAGCGGATTCACCGCCGGGCCTGCCGTGTCTTTGTAAGGATCGCCCACGGTGTCGCCGGTGACTGCTGCCTTGTGCGCTTCGGAGCCTTTGCCGCCGTGGTTGCCGTCTTCGATGTATTTCTTGGCGTTGTCCCATGCACCGCCGCCGGTGGTCATGGAGATCGCGACGAAGAGGCCGGTGACGATGGAACCCATCAGCACGCCGCCCAGCGCGACCGGGCCGAGCACCACGCCGACGATTACCGGTATCAGCACCGGCAGCAGCGACGGCACGATCATTTCCTTGATCGCGGCGAGGGTCAGCATGTCTACGGCGCGCGAGTAATCGGGTTTGGCGGTGCCTTCCATGATGCCGGGGATTTCTTTGAACTGGCGGCGCACTTCGACCACCACCGAGCCAGCCGCGCGCCCCACCGCCTCCATCGCCATGGCGGCGAAGAGATAGGGAATCATGCCGCCGATGAAGAGGCCGATGATGACCATGTGATCGGACAAGTCGAATTTCACGATCTTGCCTGCGGCTTCGAGCGCATGGGTGTAGTCGGCGAACAGCACCAGTGCGGCCAGACCGGCGGAGCCGATGGCGTAGCCTTTGGTGACGGCCTTGGTGGTGTTACCCACGGCGTCGAGCGGATCGGTAATCGCGCGTACTTCTTTCGGCAGGCCCGACATTTCGGCGATGCCGCCGGCGTTGTCGGTGATGGGGCCGTAGGCGTCGAGTGCCACGATGATACCGGTCATCGACAGCATGGAGGTCGCCGCGATGGCGATACCGTAGAGGCCCGCGAATGCGAAGGCGGCATAGATGGCCGCGCATACGGCGAGCACCGGCCACATGGTCGAGCGCATCGACACGCCGAGGCCGGCGATGATGTTGGTGCCGTGACCGGTGGTGGAGGCCGCAGCGACGTGACGCACCGGCGCATACTCGGTGGCGGTGTAGTACTCGGTGATAACGACCATCAGTGCCGTCAGTATCAGACCCACTACGGCGCAGCCGAACAGATTCATCGGCGTGTATTGCGGGTAATCGGCGCTGATGTTGCCCATTAACGTCCAGGTGACGCCCGCGAACGCGATCAGTGCAATCACGCCTGAAACGGCCAGGCCGCGATACAGCGCGTTCATGATTTTGCCGCCGACGCGTGCTTTAACGAAATAGCAGCCGATGATCGAAGCAATGATGGACACGCCGCCCAAGGCCAACGGGTACACCACGGCGATGTAGTCAACGCCGGGTTTGGTGATGAGCAGTGCACCGAGAATGATGGTGGCGACAATGGTCACCGCGTAAGTCTCAAACAAGTCAGCAGCCATGCCGGCGCAGTCGCCGACGTTGTCGCCCACGTTGTCGGCGATCACCGCAGGGTTGCGCGGATCGTCTTCGGGGATACCGGCCTCGACTTTGCCCACGAGGTCAGCACCGACGTCCGCACCCTTAGTGAAAATGCCGCCGCCCAGTCGCGCGAAAATTGAAATCAGCGAACCACCGAACGCCAGACCCACCAGCGGATGCACGGCGTCTTTGAGCGACATGCCCATGCCAAGGTACAGCACTGCGAAAAAGCCCGCGACGCCGAGCATGCCGAGCCCAACCACCAGCAAACCGGTGATGGCGCCGCCACGAAAGGCGATTTGCAGCGCTTCGTTCAAGCCTGTGCGCGCCGCTTCGGCGGTGCGCACGTTGGCGCGCACCGACACGTTCATGCCGATCACGCCGGCAGCGCCCGACAGAATCGCGCCGATGGCAAAGCCGATAGCCGTGGCTTTGTCCAGAAAGATCATCATGATGACAAACAACACCACGCCGACAACGGCGATGGTTTTGTACTGCCGCCACAGATAGGCCGTTGCGCCGGTTCTGATCGCCGCTGCGATTTCGCGCATACGGTCGTTGCCGTCCGGCTGGCTGATAACTTGTTTTGCCCACAAGCCGCCAAAGATAATGCCGATTACCGCACAGGCAATGGCGAGGGTTAGTCCCTGATATGCACTCATTTCCAGCTTCTCCCTTTATTACATTGTCGCATTAAACAAAAACGTACTTGATTTTCAGTGCTGCAGGTCACGCAGTTTTTTGCGCAAGCGCGGCAAAAATAGCGTCGCGGACATGTTCCACGGGGCCGATACCGTTGACCCTGGCGTGACGCGGCGCTCGTGGATCACCGCTGGCGGCCCATTGCAGATAGTAGTTGACCAGCGGCTTGGTCAGCTCGTGATAGGTGGCGATGCGCTTTTGCACCGTTTCTTCGTTGTCGTCGCGACGCTGCACCAGCGGTTCGCCGGTGAGGTCGTCCTGACCGGCGGTTCTGGGCGGGTTGAATTCGAGATGGTAACTGCGCCCGGAGGCCAGATGCACGCGGCGGCCGCTCATGCGGCGCAGAATTTCGTCATCAGCAGCGTCGATTTCGATCACGCAATCAATATCGACATTGGCGCTGCGCAGCGATTCAGCCTGCGGCAAGGTGCGCGGAAAGCCGTCCATGATGAAGCCGTCAGCGCAGTCCGGCGCTTTGATGCGTTCTTTGACCAGCTCGGTGACCAGCGCATCGGGCACCAGGGCGCCTTTGTCCATGTAGCCTTTGGCGGCGATGCCGAGCGGCGAACCGGCGCGTATGGCGCTGCGCAGCATGTCCCCGGTGGAAATCTGGGGAATGCCGAATTTCGCCATCAGGAATTGGGCTTGCGTGCCTTTACCGGCACCCGGCAAGCCGAGTAGCAAAATGCGCATAATGAAAAGAGAAATCAGAACAAGGGGTTAGACAAATGACGGGGAATTCGCCCTGCATCCCGTGAGGGACTCACGCGAGGGGCTCAGGCTGGGAACTCCGTCAAATTTGTTTTAATAATGACGCGATTATACCGCAGGCGCCCCTGCCACGTCACTTCAGGCGCCGCAGCTATCGGGCACCGCGGTAGTGGCGCTGAATGCGCTTGAGGTCATCGGGTGTGTCCACGCCGGGGTGCGGGGCCTGGGTGGTAACCGCGACGCAGATGCGGTGGCCATAGGCGAGCGCGCGGAGCTGCTCCAGCGCCTCGAATTGCTCAATCGGCGCTGGACGCATCTTCTTGAACGCACTGAGGAATTCGCAACGATAGGCGTAAATGCCCAGATGGCGGTAGGCGGGCAGTCCCGGCGGCAGGCGGCGGATGCCATGGGTGATTTTGGCGAAGGCGTCTCTGGCGTAGGGTATCGGCGCGCGGCTGAAATAGAGCGCATAGCCTGCGTTATCGAGAACGACTTTCACCACATTGGGGTTGGCGAATTCGCTGGCACTGGTAATCGGGTGACACGCCGTGGCGATGGCCGCCGCGCGGTGCGAGGCAAGACTGGCGGCAACATCGCGGATCAGCGCGGGCGGAATCAACGGCTCATCGCCCTGCACATTGACCACGATATGCCGCGCGCCGAAGCGGCGTTTGGCGGCGACTTCAGCCAGCCGGTCGGTGCCGGTGGCGTGGTCTTTGCGGGTCATCAGGGCTTCGTAACCATGTGCTTTCACTACGCGCGCGATTTCAGGGTGATCGGTAGCGACAATGACCTCGCGCGCACCGCTTTTGGCAGCCTGTGCCGCGACGCGTATGATCATCGGTTTGCCCGCGACATCCGCCAGCGGTTTGCCGGGAAAGCGCGACGAGGCGTAGCGGGCGGGGATGATGACGGAGAAGTTCATTGTGGAGGCGTGAGGCGTATGGTGTGGGGCGGGCGCTCCGATCACCCGTCCACGCTTGCCCTATCCGGTTACTTCTTCTTCGGGCGGCAACTTGCGCGCTTCATCGACCAGCATCACCGGAATATCGTCCTTGACCGGGTAGCCGAGACGGCATGGCTTGCAGATGAATTCGGCTTCAGATTTTTTGTAGACAAGCGGGCCTTTGCACAGCGGGCAGACAAGGATGTCGAGCAGTTTTCCGTCCATTCAGAATTCCCTTCGCGTGCGCTCAATGCGCGCAATCAACTGGGTTGCGAGACGGTTTTCGACTTTAGCGGTTACTTCCAGCGCCCAGTATTTTGCCGTGTCTCCGGTGACAAACTGCTGGTATTTTACCGCATCCTTTTCTGTCATTACGACC
>JAYVQD010000414.1:0-19276 GCA_043777275.1 Nitrosomonadales bacterium | reverse complement strand
GTGCATACCCGCCATTGCCTTGGGAAAAGCGGTGTTGAGTGACGCCATCACCTGAAACATCGACAAATCGACGTACGACAGCGATTTGCCGAGCAGGTATTTGCCGCCGCTGCGCGCAAGCACGGTCTCGAAATAGTTCGTGAACTTGGTGAGGCGTTCGGCTTTGAAATGCCCGGAGCGGCGCAGTGCTTCGGTCTTCTGGTCTTCGTAATAAAGACTGTTCGCGATGGGATGATGCACATCGTGCGCCTCGCGTACAAAATCGGTGATGGTGAGTTGCAGGCCGTGCGCGTAAAGACGCATCGCTTCCGCCTTGGGCACCAACCCCAGTCGCGGGCCGAGGTAGTGCAGCACGTTGGCGGTGTGCGAAACAATCAGCTTTCCCACTTTCAACAACGGCGGCGCAAACGGCGGATGCGTGTTCGCGGCGTCCTGCAGCAGGCGCGCAACGGCAGGCCGTCCGCCGCCTTCGCTTTCCGGCAGGCGCGCGACATCGATGTAATCGGCTTCGCCTTCTTCCAGCGCCAGACGCACATACTCGCCTCGTCCCTGAATATGCGGCCAATAGTAGAGTTCGTAACGCATGTCGCCTACTCCGGCTTGAGGTTCGCCGCTTTCACCACTTTCGCCCAGCGCGGCACTTCATTTTTTACGAATTCGGTAAACGGCTCAATCGCGCTCGCCACCACAAAATAGCCTTGCCCGGCGAGACGTTCTTTCACGTCCGGCGGGGTGAGGCCCGCGACCGCATCGGCGTTGAGTTTGCTGACGATTTCGCGCGGCGTCGCTGCGGGTGCGAAAAATCCGAACCACGTTGCGGCCTCATAACCCGGCAACCCGGATTCCGCGATCGTCGGCACCTCCGGCAGGGTTGAAACGCGCTTCGTGCTGGTGACTGCCAGCACGCGCAGCCGCCCGCTTTTGGCCTGCGTCAGCGACACCGGAATGTTCGAGAACATCAGCATCACCTGCCCGCCCATCACGTCCACAATCGCGGGGCCTTCGCCTTTGTAGGGAATCAGCCGCATGTCGATGTTAGCCATGATCTTGAACAGTTCGGCCGCCATGTGAATGGTCGCGCCCGGCGATGCGCCAAAGGTCAGCTCCCCCGGCTTGGTCTTGGCGAGCTTGATTAACTCGCCCGCCGTTCGCACCGGCAGCGTGGGATGCACCAGCAGCAGCATCGGCGATTTCGCAATTTCAGTGATCGGCGCAAAATCGCGCAAGGGGTTGTAATTCGTTTTGTAAATCGCCGGCACCACCGCTTGCGTGGTTTGCGAGCCGACCAGCAGCGTGTAGCCATCGGGCGCGGCTTTTGCCACGAACTCGGTGCCGATCATGCCGCTCGCGCCGCCGCGATTTTCGACAATGAACGATTGCCCCACGCGCTCGGACAAGCGTTGCGCGAGGATGCGCGCGGTCACATCCACGCCGCCGCCCGCGGGGAACGGCACCACCATGCGCACGGGTTTGTTCGGATACGCCTGTCCTGAGCCTGTCGAAGTGGGCTGCGCAATGGCGGTGATCGGCAGCAGCAATGCATTCAGTGATATTGATGTAAGTATTTGTTTACAAACAATATTTTTCATATGAACTTCCTCCAGACCTGCGTTGCTGCGTTGTTATTCACCTTTGATTCCGGCGGATTTCACCACCTTGCCCCACTTCACGATTTCACTTTGAAAAAATCGGGCGAATTCTTCGGGTGTATTGCCCACCGCATCGGCCCCCGCATTCACCAGCACGTCTTTCAAACGCGGCGCGGATAAACTTTCTTTCAATGTCGCATTGACGCGCATCACCAGTTCGCGGGGTGCGCTTCGCGGCAGAAATAATCCGTTCCAGCCCGCCGCATCGTAACCGGCAACGCCGCCCTCGGCGATGGTCGGAATCTCCGGAAAAATCGCCGTGCGCGCCGCCGCTGTCACGCCCAGCGCGCGCAAGCGTTGCGCTTTTATCATCGTCACCACCGCTGCGATCGGCGCGAACGTCATCGACACGTGGCCGCCCATCACATCGGCCACCGCAGGCGCGGCGCCTTTGTACGGCACATGGCTGATACCGGCGTGCGACAGCATATTGAACAACACCAGCGCCAGATGATTGGAACTGCCGACACCGGCAGAACCTGAATTGAGCATACCGGGTTGCGCCTTCGCCAGCGCCAGCAATTGCTTGATCGAACGCGCGGGCAGCGACGGATGCACCACCAGCACATTGGGCATGGTGACCACCAGACTCACCGGCGCCAGATCGCGCACCGGGTCGAAGGGTAGTTTCGGAAACAACGCCGGGCTGCTGGACAGCGCCGTGGTGCCGATCAACAGGGTGTAGCCATCGGGTGCGGCGCGCACCGCTGCCTCCACACCGATGTTGCCGCTGGCGCCGGGACGGTTGGACACAATTACCGGCTGCTTCCACAGCTCGCCCATCTGCTGCGCCACCGCGCGCGCCACCAGATCAACCGAACCGCCCGCGGTGAATGGCGCGATCAGGGTGACGGTTTTCTCGGGGAAATTTTGTGCGGCGGCGCTGCATGCACTTAGCAACAGCGCAGAGGTTATTGTGCGTAACACGCGCACCGTAGCGGAAGCGCACGCGGAGGATGGGTACTGGCTCATCCGTGTTTCAGTTTGTTTTCGCACCGCGCGTCACCAGCCCCAGTTCCCCCAGCATGTTCGTCAGCATGGCGAATTCACCATCCAGCCGCCGCCGTATATCAGCAGCGCCGACAAACCCATCCACCCAGCCGTTATCCGCCAGCTCTTTGCGCCACTCCTCCATTTTGCTCATGCGCGCAAACGCCTGATCCCAGAACGCGATCTGCGCGGGCGCGATGCCTCGCGGCGCGACAAAACCGCGCCACGCGTAATACTCGGCATCGATGCCCTGCTCGCGCAGCGTCGGCACGTTCTCCAAACCGCCGTCCTGCCGCTGAGCGGCGCTAATGCCGAGCATGCGCGCGCGACCGGAGCGCGTGTGCTGCAAACCGCCGCCGGTGGTGCCCACCCACACATCGACATGGCCGCCGAGCGCTGCCGTCATGCCCGCGCCGCCCGAGGCGAAGATCACCGTCTTCACCAGCTTCGGATCGATGCCCGCCGCTTTCGCCAGCATGCCGATAACGATATGGTTTTGATTGCCCGGCGCGGTGGCGAAACCGAACGACAACGACGCCGGATTCTTTTTAAGCTGCGCGATCACATCCTTCACCGACACCAGCGGCGACTCGGCACGTGTCCATACCGCGATGTACTCGCGCATCAGAATATTCAGCGGCGTCAGGTCGCGGTAACTCAGTTTACTCACGCCGACGATTTCGTTGGTGAGCAGGCCGGTGCTCAACGTGCAAAGGTAGTGCGCGTCTTTCTCCATCTGCGCGAGGTAAGTATAGGCAATACTGCCGCCGCCCCCCGCTTTGTTGACCACGGTAATGCTCGGCAGCCCCGGTGTGCCTTGCAGCAAACGCTGCGGCACGCGCATGCCGCGATCGCCGGCGCCGCCCGCGCCGGAATTGACGATGAACTCGACGTTCTTCGACGGCTTCCACTCCTGCGCCGACGGCATCGACGCAAACGCCGCGCCCGCGCAAACGACTGCCAACTTCAGTAAACCGATGCGCGCAACGCGGATCACGGCCGTGCGTCCTGCTTACTTCGGCGGAATAATCGGCAACAACAGATACGTCGGCTTGTCACCGCCCGAATGAATGGTGCTGACGCCGCCCTGATTGTAGTCCGCCGGGAAATGCGTGAAGTGCTGCGTGCCCACGCCGTCAGCCGGCGAAATATCGAGACGCAGCTTGTGGCCTTTTTTGAACACCATGCTGGTGGCGATGATCTCCACCTGACACTCGACCGGCACGCCGGGCTTTAACGGCAGGCGTTCGTCGTGCGCGTGATACGGACGGAACGGCAACGACTTCGCCGCATCGAGCTTGCGATGCGAGGCGCGCAGCCAGCCCTTGGTCACGCATTGCAGCGGCTCGCCCATCTGCCCCATTTCCATTACGTCGTTGCCCGACGCATCGATATTGCGAAGGGTGGCGAAGATATCCATGTCCTCATTCGTGCTCGACACCCACACGTTGAGCACAATGTGCCCGGTAACTTCGGTATCTTCGGCAAACGGTGCGGTTTCAAACGACGCGCCGCGCGGAATTTTGCCGGGACGGGTCGGCGCCGCTGCGCCGAAGCTTGCGGTGGCCGCTTTATCCAGCGGCTGCGTCACCAACTCGCCTTCGGCATCCTTCGGGTTCGCCGTGGGTTCACGATCAATGCGCAAATACATTTTGCTCCATTGCGTGCGCGCGAGCGGCCATTCGTTCTCAAAACGGAACGGTGAGCGCTGCGTGCCGCCGGTGCGGATTTCGAGTTTCACCGGCGGCTCGTCCATAAAGCCGGTGTCGATGCCCTTTAACCAGTGATCCAGGAAGCGCAGTTGATCGATACGCCCTTCCTCGGCGTAGAACGCATGAAAGTGCGTGCCGCTGTGAATGCGCAATTTCTTGTGTTTGGATTTCGCGCACAGCCACGCCTCGGTGTTGCCGCGCAAGTGCATGCCAAAACCGCTCCAGTTGCCCACGCTCATCATCGGCACTTCGATTTTGTCCCAGCGCGCGCTGGCCATGCGCCAGTATTCCGAATCCAGATCGTTACGCATGAAATTCCACAACAGGTTGTTGTCGAAGGCATCGGGGTTGTACGAGCGCGGCTTGTCGAGCAGATTCCACGCGGTATTGCGGTTGGCCCAGCTCGTAATAAAGCCGAAGGCAAAAATACCGCCGTGATACGCCTGATCGCGGTACTGATCGGCGCGGCCTTCCCACGGAATAATGCATTTCAGCGACGGCGGTTGAAGCCCCGCGACTTTCCACTGGAACGCCGCCAGATACGAAATGCCGCAGGTGCCGACGTTGCCGCTGCACCACTTCTGCTTCGCCACCCACTCGATGCAATCGTAGGCGTCGAGTGACTCCTGATACGAGCTTGGCTCTGATTTGCCCGGCGATTTGCCGGAGCCGCGCGTATCCACACGCAACATGGCATAGCCACGCGGGCACCACCATTCGGGGTTCACCGTTTCCCAGTTCATGTACGGGTTCGGCTTTTCTTCCAGATCAGGCGGCGGCACCCATAGCTTGTCTTTCATGTAGGGGCCGAGCGACATAATCACCGGGAATTTTTCGCCTGAACTATCGGGACGAAAAATATCCGCGCACACACGTGTGCCATCGCGCAGCGGTATCCACACGTCTTTTTCGACGATCATTTTGGTGTCTTTGGGTTGGGACATCGCGCCTTTGGTGATTGCCATCTTTCAGATTCCCTGTAGGTAAGTTAGGTTTTGTAGGAAGGATCGGTCTTATCCAGCATGCGAAGCAGCGCGCGCCATTCGCCTTTTTTCTCCTGATAGCCGGGGCGATTAAATTGCGCGGCCACCTTTTCGGCGATTTCCTGCGACGGAATCGTGAGCTTCGCGCCGCCCGCCATCGCGGCAATCTGCGCCTGACACGCGCGCTCCAGGTAATACATATAGTCGAAGGCTTCGCGCACGCTACGGCCGCACGACAGCAGCCCGTGGTTACGCAGAATCATGGTCATGCAGTTGCCCATGTCGCCGACCAGCCGCTTTTGTTCATCGAGATCGAGCGCGACGCCTTCATAGTCGTGATAGCTGACGTTGCCGGTCAAGCGCATCGCGTGTTGCGACAACGGCAGCAAACCTTGCGCCTGCGCCGACACGCCGATGCCGGCAGCGGTGTGTGTGTGTGCGACGCACTGGATGTCGTGACGCGCGCGATGAATCGCGCTGTGAATCACAAACCCCGCCTGATTCACGCCCAGCCCGGTGGGGTCGTCAATGATATTGCCGTCGTAATCCACCTTCACCAGATTCGACGCCTTCACCTCATCCCACATCAGGCCGAATGCGTTGAGCAAAAAGTGATGCTCCGGCCCCGGCACGCGCGCCGAGATGTGGGTGTAAATCAGATCGGTCATACGCAAATGCGCGGCGCAGCGATACGCCGCGGCGAGGTTGACGCGCATCTCCCATTCTTCTGCGCTGACGCGCTCGCGCAGGGATTGTTCGGGGGAGTTCATTTGGAGCCTCCTGAGTAATATGAAAAGCTCAAACTGCCAATTCCGTCATTTCCGCGAAGGCAGGTTTGAGGCGCAATGTCACATATGGCACTGTGTTATGGGTTCCCGCCTTCGCGGGAACGACGGTGGTGGGTTATATCCCTTTTACATTGCCACCCAGCTTCTCAGCCACCCAATCCGCCATGTAGTCCACCACCAGCGGGCCGTTATCCGCGCCGCAATGTTCCGCGCCGCCATCGGCCAGACGGCAAATCTTCAACTCGCGGCCCGGGCTGTTCACCGCCTCCGCATAGGTGCGCTCGGCATGCCACAGCGGCACCTGGCGATCATTCTCGCCATGCACGATCAGCAGCGGGCAGGTGATCTTATCCGCCACGCCTTCCAGCGTCATCTGCTTGATGATTTTTAACGTGTCTTCAATCTTGTCACAGCCGAACACCCAGTTCACGTGCTCGGCGTAGCCCGGCACCGACGGCTCACCGCGCCCGCCGATGCGATCGGTGACGCAGGCGTGATAGTCGTAGATGGCGCCCCACGCCACCGCGCAGGCGAAGCGTTTTTCAAACGCGGCCGCGCGCGGCGCGTAGTAGCCGCCGAGGGACAACGCCATGATGCCGATGCGTTTGGGGTCTACATCCGAACGCGTCTCCAGATAGTCGATGCTGGCGCCGGCGGGCTTTTCGGTGTCCGGCCCGCTGGGCAAACCTTGCAGGCGCAACGCCGCGCCGACACCCGGATGATCGACGATCAACAGCGACACGCCGCGCCGGCGGAATTCATCGCCCACGGCGGCGTAAATGATTTCCTTGGTCACGTCGAGGCCGTCGAAATGCACCACGCACGGCGCGCGGCCGGGGACTGGCGCTTTCATGAAATACGCCGGGAGTTTGTGTTTTCCAAATTGAACGTCAACAAACTCCACCGGCTCTTTGCGGCAAATCAATCCGCGCTGGTAGAGATCGATGCCGCGCTGGTAGGCATCCAATCGGCGCGGGTCTTTGTGACTGGGCATGCGTTCGGCCAGCAGATAATAAAGTCCGGCGCGCAGATATTTGCGCCCTGCCGACAGCGGATGCCCGGCGGCTTCGTCCGCCTCGCCCAGGCGCTGCACACGCTCGGCGACTTTCATCCAGCTCTCGAACCACGCGCGCTGTTGCGTCGGGTCACCAAGCAATGCCTTGACGCCTGCAATGTCTTTCAGCGGGCGGCAGGCCTCGTCGATTTCGGACATCTGCCCGCCGCGATTCAACGCGGACATGATGGCAAGACTCCAAGTGTAATTATTGGGAAAATATTCGAACATGACGGCTCCGTTTCGATTGCGATTGCGATTGCGATTGCGATTATTGCGCTTCGAGGCCCGCTTTTTTGGCAATGCGCACTTGCAGCGCCAGGTCTTCCCGCAAGTATTTCGCGAATTCCTGCGGCGATGAACCGACGCCTATCAATCCCAACTCATCGAGTTTGACTTTCATTTCCGGCGACGCCACGGCTTTTTTCATTTCGGCGTTGATGCGATTGACGATCTCGGCGGGGGTTTTCGCCGAGAACCACAGCCCGTACCAACCGGTCATCTCGAATTCAGGATAGCCCGCTTCCTTGAACGTCGGCACCTGCGGCACCACCGGCGAACGGTCGCCGCCGGTCAGCGCCAGCGGCCTGACGCGGCCCGCCTTGATGAACGGCATCACCGACACGGTGGAAATAAACGTCATGTCCACCTGCCGCCCGATCACATCGTTTAACGCGGGGCTGCTGCCCTTGTACGGCACATGCGTGATTTCAACACCGGCCTGCGCATTGAGCAACTCGCCCACGAGGTGCGTCATGTTGCCCACGCCGCTGGAGGCATAACTTAATTTGCGCGGGTTCGCTTTGGCAAACGCCACCAACTCCTTGACCGATTGCGCCGTGATGCCCGGATGCACCACCAGCAACAACCCGTACGAACGCGCCACCTGTGTCACCGGTGCGAAATCCTGCACCGGGTCGTAAGGCAATTTTTTGGTCACCACCACGTTGCCGGTGAACGAGCCGGTGGTCAGCAGCAAGGTATAGCCATCAGGACGCGATTTCGCCACGATCTCGGTGCCGATGATGCCGTTGGCGCCGGGGCGATTGTCCACCACGATGTTTTGTCCGACGCGCGAACCGAGTTGCTCCGCCACCAGGCGGCCCATGATGTCGAGCGTGCTGCCGGGCGTGAACGGCACGATCAGCCGGATGGGACGCGAGGGGTAACTGGGCTCACCCGTTTGCGCGCTCGCTGTGGATGCGAACGCAGCAGCAAAAATCAAAATGATCCGCCTCACCCAACACCTCCCGAAATCACCACCCTGATGCATTTTATCCTGCGGCCCCGATCGCCGCCGCGCATCAGACCCGCCATGGCAATCATGCACCATAAAAATCATAAGTATTTGTTTTTATTACATTTTTTATTCACTACTATCAAGCTTTGCTTCCTTCACCACCTTGCTCCACTTGGCTATTTCCGCGCGCACATGCGCGACCAGTTCTTCCGGCGTTGACGACTGCACGTCGATGCCCTGATCGTCGAGACGCTGTTTCAATGTATTCGTTGCCAGCGCCTTGACCAGATCGGCATTGATTTTCGCTTCCAGCGCGCGCGGCAGTTTCGGCGAACAAATGCCGTACCACCCATTCACTTCGTAACCCGGCACGCCGCTCTCCGCCATCGTCGGCACATCGGGCGCTTTGCTGCTGCGCTTTAATGTGGTCACCGCCAGCCCGCGCACCTTGCCCGATTTGATCGCCGCCAGCGGACCGCCCGGCAGATTGCCCACCGACAGCGGAATCTGCCCGCCCATCACATCCGCCAGCGCGGGTGCGGCGCCCTTGTACGGCACATGCACGATGCTGATGCCGGCCATCAACTTCAGCAGCTCCACCGACAGATGCGGCGACGATCCCACGCCCGACGAGCCGTAACTTAATTTGCCGGGATGGGCCTTCGCGTGCGCGACCAGTTCCTGAATGTTGCGCGCGGGCAGCGAGGCATGCGCCATCAGCACGTTGGGGGTGCCGCCGACGCGCGACAGAAATGAAAAATCCCGGATCGGGTCATACGGCAGTTTCGGCGTGCGTGCCGGGGTGATGCCGTGGGTGGCGATATTGCACAACATCATGGTGTAACCATCAGGCGCGGCGCGTGCCGTCATTTCGGTGCCGATACTGCCTGCCGCGCCGGGGCGGTTGTCGATCACCACGCTGCCGTTCCACAGTTCACCCACCGCCTGCCCGACAAGCCGCGCCGCCATATCCACGCCACCACCGGGCGCGTAGCCCACGATGATGCGCACGGGTTTGGCGGGGAAGTTTTGTACCGCGCCGGCGGCAATCACCGCACCGCTCACGCTCGTCATGCTCGCCACACTCGTCACGGCCGCTGCCAGCACCCAGGGCCACAGCATCTGATTTTTTTGTTTCATCCTCACTCCACTCGCGATGTCCCATCGTGCCTCGCAGTATGCACAAGCAGCCCGGTGACCCGTGCGAATTATTGCACAGCACTACGGACGCCGCGCCGGAAGATAGACTTCACTGCGCGCGGCTGCCACAATCTCAAGCCGGATACCCGGCCTGCGCGAGTCAGACGTAATCGTGCGCCGCGCAAAACATCAACCCGCGTTCAAAGGAGAATCCCATGGCACTGCTTCTTGGCCCGATACTGGGTTTTCGTGGATGTGATGGCGGCGTATGGCGTGTGAGCGTGCTGGTGGTGGCGCCCGGCGCGGCCGCTCCCAAAATCAGCACCGGCAACCCCGGCAAGCTGGGCGCATTGCCTAAAAAACCGCTGAAGGCGATCACCTACCAGGGTCAAAATGCGGCGCTCTGGCGTTTCGATATTCAAACCACGCAAGGCGCGACGGCACAAACCGTATCGTATCAGGTGGATGACGTTCAAGCGGCGTTCAACGTGCCCGTCACGGATGCCGCGCCGCGCATCGTCTACGGCTCGTGCAACGGCTTCTCCAGTATGAAGCTGCTCAAAGACACCAACGATGCCAACGCGCTGTGGAAAAGCGTACGCGCCAGGCACGACGAAACACCCTATGACTTGATGCTGCTGGGGGGCGATCAGGTCTACTCCGATTCGATCTGGGAAGAACTTCCCGAGCTACAGGCGTGGGCCAGTCTGCCGATTGACGACCGCGCCTCGCAAATAGCCACGCCCACCCTGAAAGCGGAAATCGACCGCTTTTACTGCGAGCTGTACATCAAGCGCTGGTCGCAGGCAGAACCCGCCGCAATGTTCGCGCGCGTGCCGTCCATCATGATGTGGGATGACCACGACATCATCGATGGCTGGGGCTCCTATGAAGATGTGTTGCAGATGAGCGATGTGTACCAAACGCTGTTCAGCGCTGCCCGCGACTATTTTTCGCTGTACCAATTGCATACCGATCCGGCGGACAGCCACCCTCTGACGCTGCCCGGACAAACGGAGTTCTCGCTGGGTTGCCGCATCGGCCCGGTGACCATCATTGCGTTCGACATGCGCAGCGAGCGCAGCGAAGAACAGGTGCTCAGTCTGGCGAGTTGGCGCGCGATCTACACTTGGCTGGAGGCGCTGCCGGCGCGTGATGCCAATGATCGCGTCGATCATCTATTGGTGATGAGCAGCATTCCCGTGGTGCATCCGGATTTTGGCATGCTCGAAGCCGCACTTGGATTGTTTCCCGGCAAGCAGTCGCTCGAAGACGATCTGCGCGACCATTGGACCAGCGTGCCGCATCGGCAGGAGCGCTTGCGGCTGATTCATCGCCTGCTGGATTTCGCGACGCAAAAATCCTGCCGCGTCACCATATTGTCGGGCGATGTGCATATCGGCGCGGTCGGCGTGGTGCGCTCGGATCGCTCGGACAAATCCGACAGCGGTTCGCGCGTGCTCAATCAGCTCACGTCGTCGGGCATTGTGCATCCGGCGCCGCCCGGCATGGTGCTGTTTTTTCTGGAAAACGTGGTGGGGAAAATCATGTACGACGATCGCGGCGTCGAATCCGAGTTGATCGAACTACCCGGCACGCGCTGCCACTATATCGGCGCACGAAACTGGCTCGCGCTGGAACCCACCGCCGACGGCCGTTATTGGGCGAACTGGCACGCAGAGGGCGAGCCGCACCCGTTCACCAAAGTCATCCACCCGGTTAATTTCAAACTGGGCGACCCCGCGTAACTCCGGCAGCGGGGCGCGCGCTCGTCAGGCCAGCACTTCCGACACCTGCTCCTGGCGCAGCATTTCGTAGACGAACGATTCCAGCTCGGGTCCCAGCGCATCACGCACCGCGATCATGCCGATGGGCCTGCCGCCATCGACCACCGGCACATGGCGGAAACGGCCTTCGTGCATGAGCTCAAGCGCGGCGGAAAAAGAAGCGTCGGGGCTGATCGTTTGCGGATTGCGCGTCATCACCTCGGCCAGCGTGGTGTTTTGCGTATCACGGCCTTCGGCCACCACGCGGTTGAGCGCGTCGCGCTCCGTGAACACCCCCACCAGCGCGCCGCCCTCGACCACCATCATCGCGCCTACATGGTGCTGCTTCATCACGGCCGCCGCCTCGCACACCGACATGCCGGAGGGCGCGGTGATCGGCGTTTGCTGTTCGATAATATTGCGTACTGTGCGTGCCATGATGACTCTCCTTTAATTCACATGCCGTTGAGCGATCAACAAAAACTCCAGACAGTTGCCACGCCGGCGCGACGTGAGCAAGGCCATGCTACGCCTGCACTATTCCCATGGTCAAACAAAAGGTTTTACACTGGCGGATGAGCGATTATCATTTACCCTCATTTATCGTCCAATCGGCCTTGTTAACGGATGGAGTGATATCGATGAATCAGGCAACCCGGGTGAAGCGTGCTAACTGCGTATTTATTCATGCTGCCTGCCGTTACCCCTGCCAAACGGCGTAGTAGACTTAAACTTTCATCGGACGGAACCATTATGAGCGAACCCTCTGCAAAAAAAATCCCCTCGGACATCGGCGGCGAACCCGCTGGCCCGGTAGACACCAACGATCATGGCATGAAGCACTGGGAGCGCCAGGCCAACGCGCTTCGTTCAGTGGTGCAAATGCAAAAAATCACCTGCACCGACGAACTGCGCCGCGCCGCTGAAGACCTCGGTGACCGCTATAAAGACATGCATTACTTCGAGATCACCACCAGCGCCCTGCGCACCGTGCTGCTGGAGAAAGGCATAATAACCGAGCAGGAACTCACCGCCAAAATGGCGGAGATTCGCGCGCGTTTTAACGTGCCGGACGAAATGGAATCGCCGCTGAAGCAGGGGGCCAAAAAATGAACCCGGTTCACCGTGAGGCCAGCCTCAAATCCACCTACACACCGGCGCTGGTGCATCACTTTGCGGTGGGCGACACCGTCGTGGTGAAACGCGCGTTCCCGCCCGGGCACCGCCGCACGCCCACTTACATACGCGGCAAGCGAGGCGTGATCGAACGCATCTGCGGCGCCTATCCCAACCCCGAAGAACTCGCCTATGGTTTCGATGGCCTGCCCGCGAGGGTGCTCTACCGCGTGCGCTTTTTGCAAACCCACGTGTGGCCGGGTTACGCCGGCCCCGCGAGCGACATCATCGAAATGGAAATCTACGAACACTGGCTCGAAGCGGCAAAGTCATAAAGGAAAACCCATGAGCAAAACCACCCACGATCACTACGCGCGCAGCCACGGCGACCATCATCACGACCATGACCACGCGCACGACCACGACCACGACGACCACGCCCCGACGAATGAACACGACAACGGCCCGCCCGGCGAATATGAAATCATGAGCCGCGCGATGCAGGAGCTGCTCGAACAAAAAGGCGTGCTCACCGCAGCACAAGTCACCAAGCGCATGGAACTCTTTGATGACGAGTTCCCGTATCACGGCGCGCAAGTGGTGGCGCGCGCGTGGGTTGATGCCGCATTTAAACAGCGCCTGCTGGCCGACGGCCGCGCGGCTTGCGCCGAAATGGGCGCGATGCTCGAAGCCGAGCGCCTGATTGCGGTGGAGAACACGCCCGAGGTGCATAACGTCATCGTCTGCACGCTGTGCTCGTGTTATCCGCGCGCGCTGCTCGGCATGCCGCCAACGTGGTACAAAAGCCGCAACTACCGCTCGCGCGTGGTGTTCGAGCCGCGTGCGGTGTTGAAGGAATTCGGCACCGGGTTGCCCGACAGCGTAACCGTGCGCGTGCATGACTCGAATGCCGACATGCGTTATCTGGTAGTACCGATGCGCCCGCAAGGCACGGAGGGTTGGAGCGAAGAAAAACTCGCGGGCTTGCTCTCGCGTGACATGCTGGTGGGTGTGACGGTGCCGCGGGTTTCTGCCTAGCCTCGTGCAGTGCCGCAGCATCAATTCACGTCAAAGCACCGCCTCGCCGTCGTTAGTGTAAAAATATTTCAATAAAAACAAATATTTACGATGGCGCCGCTAATAACAGAATTCACTCCGGCTTGGGCCGCACAACTCGTCGCTGCATTCGACGCCAGCGGCATTCATCGGGTCGGCACGCCTGGCGATCTCGCCAGCGGCGCGTGGTTTGAAAGCGAAGCCGAAAAATCCGGCACAACGATTTCACGCATGCCGGTGCAGATACAGCGCACCATCATCGAAGACGCTTATATCGAATGCGCGGGACTTCGCATCGACGGCTTGCCGATGTTTGATTCACCTTCGACATCAGGCATTAGCGGCAAACTCTGCGCAAGCGATGGCACGGGTGATATCGCGTTCGCGAAATTTCCATCGAACGCCGCATCGATCAAAGGCCAGCCGCTGGAACAACTACGGCGCGGCACGCCGCATGCCGCGCTGGTGGTCGCCACGCACGTCACTGGCGACTCACTCGCGCCGATCAATGCACAGTACTACAACGCGCCGTTCGGGCCGCCGGTGTTGCAGGTGGCGGGCATGCATCACGCGCTGCTCGCCGAACACGCGCGCAACAATTCGCCCCTCAAATTCATCAGTCGCCATCGGCGCGAGGCGGCAGAATCGTTCAACGTCTGCGCGGTCGCGGCGGGTGAGCGCAGCGCCAACCCCATCGCCGTGGTCACGCCGCGCACCGGTTGGTGGGAATCCACCGCCGAGCGCGCGGGCGGCATGGTGGCCTGGCTTGCAGCGCTTCAAGCGGCGGGCGCGCTAAAACAAGCGCGGCAATTGAAACGCGACGTGCGGGCTTTCGCCACTTGCGGCCACGAACTCGGCCATCTCGGATTGCAAACGCTGACGCAACACCACGCGCCGCTAATCACCCATGCGAAGTATTGGCTGCATCTCGGCGCCAACCTCGGCGGCGCAGGCAATCTGACCATGATGGTGCGCGCGGCGAATAGCGCCGATGCCGAACAGATGCGCGATCTGCTGATCGCCGAAGGCTACCCGGCGCAACACATCCTGGTGGAGCCTATCGGCAAGATTTCCGGCGAAGGCCACGATCTCGCGCATGGGGGCGCAAAAGTGCTGTCGCTGGCGGGGAGCAACCTGCATTTTCACGCGGCCAGCGATCGCTGGCCGGGCAATGTCAACGTCGCAGGAATCGCATCCATCTCGCGTGCGGTGGCGCAATGGATCACAATACAGGCAGGGTAATACGCAACACCGGCGCGGGACCACATCGAAAGCGAGGGATTCATGGCGAAGTCCGCACGCACACTGCTCGTCGTTGCTACGCTGGCCTTGCTCGGCTCAGGCGTCGCCTGCGCGCAAGCGTATCCCTCCCGGCCCATTCGATTGATCGTGCCCGCCGCGCCCGGCGGCGGCATTGATGTGCAGGGACGGCTCGTGGGGCAGAAGCTCGGTGAACAGATAGGGCATACGGTGGTCATCGACAATCGCGGCGGCGCGAACGGCATTATCGGCAGCGAGATCGTGGCGCGTTCGGCGCCTGACGGTTACACGCTGTTGATCGCGTCGCCGTCTCACACCATTAACGCCAGCATCTACCGCAAGCTGCCGTACGATACGCTGCGCGACTTTACACCGGTCAGCCGCATCAGCACCACCAGCGGCCTGGTGATGGTGATCCACCCATCGACACCGGCACGTACCGTCTCGCAATTCATCGCGCACGCACGCGCCAACCCGGACAAGCTGGTATTCGGCTCACCCGGCATCGGCAACGTCACGCATCTCGCGCCGGAGTGGTTTGCGGTGATGTCCGGCGTGCGGCTGGTGCATGTGCCCTATAAAGGTGTGGGGCCGGCAATGAACGATCTGCTCGGGGGACAGATCGCGCTGATGTTTCCGCCGGGCTCGGTGGGCGTGCCGCTGGTGAAATCCGGCCGCCTGCTCGCCTTGGCGGTCACCGCGATTGAACGCTGGCCGTTGCTGCCCGATGTGCCGACGCTCGACGAATCCGGCCTGAAGGGTTTTGAGCTGGTGACCTGGCAAGGCATATTCGCGCCATCGAAAACACCCGCGCAGACCATCGCAACGCTTAACGCGCACATACAGGCCGCGTTGCAGGCGCCCGGCATGCGTGAGCGCATGGCCACGATCGATGCCGCGCCCGCGGGCAACACATCCGAGGTTTTCACCCAATTCGTGCGTGAAGACATCGCGCGCTGGGCCAAGGTGGTTAAGGCCGCGGGGATTGCGCCGCACTAGCAACCATACTGCTTGGCGCGCGTGAAAACTTCCGAACGGTTGCGCTACTCCACCTTGATCCCCGCCACCTTCACCACCTTCGCCCACTTCACCATTTCACTCTGGATGAACGCACCGAACTCTTCCGGCGTGTTGCTCATCGGTTCGGCACCTATCGAGTAAAGCCGTGCGCGCGTACCCGGTTCACGCAATCCATTGGCGACTTCCGTATTGAGCCGCGCGACGATTTCCTTGGGCGTGCCCACCGGGGCAAGCAAGCCGTACCACGAGTTGACCTCGAATCCGGGCATCGCTTCGGCTATCGAGGGTATATCCGGCGCGCCCTGCCAGCGCTTGACCGTGGTCACGCCCAGCGCGCGCAAGCGGCCTGATTTCGCCGCAGGCACGCCGGTGACGATGCCGTCGAACAGCATCGACAATTGACCGCCGATGGTGTCTACATGCGCGGGCGCCAAGCCCTTGTACGGCACGTGCGTCATCTTGATGCCGGCCATCATTTTCAACAGCTCGCCCGACAGATGCGATGAGGTGCCGCTACCGGCCGAACCAATCGTGAGTTGGTCAGGCCGCGTTTTGGCAAACGCAATCAATTCTTTCACCGAGCGCGCGGGTATCGACGGATGCACCGCCAGCAAGTTCGCAATCGACGCGAACATCAGCACCGGGGTGAAATCTTTCGCGGCATCGAACGGCAGTTTGGAATACAGCGACGGGTTCACCGCGTGCGCGAACGCCGCCGCGATCAGCGTATAGCCATCGGCCGGCGCTTTAGCCGCCATCTCGGTGGCGATGTTGCCTGCCGCGCCGGGACGAAAATCCACAATCACCGGCTGCCCCCATTTTTCAGTGAGCTTTTGTCCGACCGTGCGTGCACCGACATCGCTGGGGCCGCCGGCGGCGAAGCCCACGAGTATGCGGATGGGTTTCGCGGGATACGCCTGTCCTGAGCCTGTCGAAGCGGGTTGCGCGCAGACGCTACCCGCTGTCAACAGCGCGGTACCCATTAAGATCCGTTTGAGGCGCATCAATTTTTTCTCACTTCGCTAAAGCAGGCGCCACGGGTTCTCTTGGCGCGGGATAGCCCGCCAGTTCATCGTAAAACGAAATAATGTCCGCGCTATCCCACTCGCCACGTCCTTTGGAAACCTCCGACGACAACGCCTGCGCGTGCAGGCTAATCAATGGCAGCGGGCAATTCAAACGCTCGCCTAAAGCGAGCATGGCACGCACGTCCTTCAAATAAATCCGCAGCTTGCCCGCTGCCGGATGAAAGCGTTTTTCAACCATGCGATAACCTTTCTGATCCATGATTTTGGAAAACGCAGCGGATTTTTTCAGCACTTCCAGCGCGGCCAGCGGCTCGATGCCCGCCTTGCGCGCAAGCGTGAGGCCCTCGGCCAGTGCCATACGATTCAGCCCCAGCACCAGATTGACGCACAGCTTCATGATCGCGCCGGTGCCATTGTCCCCCATATGCATCCACTCGCGGCCCATCGCAGCAAACATCGGTTCGCATTCGGCGAATGCATCCTTGCTGCCGCCCGCCATGAAAATAATATCTTTCACCGCGCACATTTCACTGGTGCCGCTGACGGTGCAATCGAGAAAGCGCACGCCCACTTTCGCCAGATCCGCCGCAATCGCGGCGGATTTTTCCGGATCCGCCGTCGTTGCATCCAGCACAATCAAACCCGGCTTGGCGGTCTGGAACAACTTCAACTGGTGATGCACCACATCTTTCACGATGTCGGAGGTCGGCAGCGAGAACATCAGCACATCCACCTGCCCTGGAATTTGATCCGGTGACGCCACCGTTTTCGCCCCCAGCTTAACGGCTGCCGCCACACACGCCGGATCGGTGTCGTGAACGATCACTGGAAACCCCGCTTCCATCAAATGCCTGGCCATGCTGCTGCCCATCAAACCCACGCCGATAAACCCGATACGCTGCTTGCTCACGATGATTCCTTTCGTTTTTTACATGATGAATTGTAAGTCAACCTTTGCGTAATTGTTGTAACCTGTCACCACGCTGCAGCATAAAAACTTTAACTGATATCCGGCGTTCACGTTGTTTCAACCCAATGGAGAATTCAATGAAGATCATCAAATGGATGTTACTGACAGCAAGTTTGGCGCTGGTTCCGGGCATGGCGGGCGCGCAGGCCGTGGTAAGCGAGCGCACGATTTCGTTCAACGCCGCGCTGGAAATGGCTAACGTGGCGCTTGAATCATGCCGCAAGGGCGGCTACAAAGTCACCATCACCGTGCTCAACCGCCAGGGTCGTACTGCGGTGGTGCTGCATGACACCGGCGCCAATCCGCACACCATCGAGAACAGCTTGCGCAAGGCCTACACCTCGCTCACGTTCCGCCGTCCCTCGGGCGAATTCGGCAAAGCGATGGCATCCACGCCACCGCCGCACGCGGCCATACTGCTCGATAAGGTCACCTCGGGCGAAGGCGGGTTGCCGGTGTTGTCGAACAAGGAAGTCATCGGCTCCATCGGCATCTCCGGCGCGCCCGGCGGTCATCTTGACGCAGCCTGTGCGCAGGCCGGCATCGACAAAATCGCAAGCGGGCTTTGATTCAACGCTGATTTCGACTTTTCGACCTTTCGACTATCGGCTCGTGATCTGAAATCCCGCTGCGGCGGGGTTCGTTTTTTGGGGATGCACTGATGTGCGCACCAGCTTGCGATGCGCCGGCTGCAATGCGGTGGCGCGTCTATTGTCTCGGGAGCATAATCAAGCGCGTGAATATTGATCGGAGTCGCCATGGTCCGCATCCCGTTTGTCACCCCGCACGACATTCCCGCGAATGAACGTCCGGCGTTTGACCGCTTTGTGGAGAGTCGCGGCGGCGTTCCCGACGCCGGCCCCTACGCGCTGCTGCTGCACATGCCCGAAGTCGCGCAACGTGTCGAATCGCTGCGCCTGTGCCTGCGTGATGAGGCGAGCCTGCCGCAAAATATTCAAGAGCTCGTGATGATTACCGTGGCGCGCGAGATGGACTGCGCCTACATCTGGCACGCCCACGCCGCAGCCGCGCGTGAGATCGGCGTGCGCGGCGACATTATCGACAGCATCCGCGAGAAGCGTGCCTTGACCGGCCTCGCCCAGAACGAGCAAGCCGCAGTGGATTTCACGCGCGAACTGCTGCGCGATCGCAAAGCCAGCCGACCAACATTTGATCGGGCCACCGCATGCTTCGGCCAGCGCGGCACGCTGGCCTTGACCAACCTGATCGCCTGCTACGCCGTGCTGGCGTACAACATGAACACGTATGAACTGGCAGCGCCGGTTAGTGCAACCGAGCCGGCGTTGCCGGTGTAATCAGGCATGCACTCCCGCCTACGCGGGAACAACCGCGTTATGCATGGCTCCCATCGAAAGCCCAACAGACAAATTACGGTTTCGGGCGAATCCCCAATACACGCTCAAAGCGTTTGCAAAACCCGTCCCACGCATCCGGGTTAATCAAACGCGGCGGACGCTCGCCCCGCAAAATGCCGGCCACCTGC
>JAYVQD010000413.1:0-4963 GCA_043777275.1 Nitrosomonadales bacterium | reverse complement strand
TCATGGTGCTCCTGTCAGGGTTTTTCTCACGCGCTCGTACCCTACGCCAACGGCGCTTCGACTGCAATTGATTGGGTGGATTTGGCGCAAAGCGTACCGCCAGAGTTGGTATCCAGCCGCCCAGAGTAGTACATTTGCACGCTCGGTATCGCTGCAATAGGGAGTCACAGGTTCGTGTATCAGAAACCATCGCGTGGGAACGTCGGCCACGATCGCAAGTTGGCCGCACTGTCGCTGGGCGCCCTGGGTGTGGTATTCGGCGACATCGGTACCAGTCCGCTGTATGCCTTCAAGGAAGCTTTCGGTGGTGCGCATGCGCTCCCGCTGAACGAGGCGAATGTGTTCGGCGTGCTGTCGCTTATCTTCTGGGCGGTGATGCTGATCGTGTCGGTGAAATACGTGTCTTTTGTGCTGCGCTTCGACAACAACGGTGAGGGTGGCGTGCTGGCGCTGCTCGCCCTGGCGTCGCGGTTATTCCGCAAAAATCGCAAGCTCTCGGGGGCGGCGACGGTGATCGCGGTATTCGCGGCATCGTTGTTCTATGGCGATGCAGTGATTACGCCGGCGATATCGGTGCTCTCGGCGGTTGAGGGCATATCGGTTGTCACCCCGGCGCTTGAGCGATGGATTGTGCCTGTGACCATAGCGATCATCATCGGCGTATTCGCGTTGCAACCGTACGGCACCGGAAAAATCGGCCGTTTGTTCGGGCCGATCACCCTGATCTGGTTCTTTGTCATCGGCGCGCTCGGTGTGATGAGCATCATGGCGACGCCCGCCATTTTGGGCGCGCTTGATCCCAGCTACGCGGTAAGGTTTGCCGTGAACTCGCCGGGTCTAACCTTCATCGCGCTGGGTTCGGTGTTTTTGGCATTGACCGGTGGTGAAGCGCTGTATGCCGATATGGGGCACTTTGGCCGCAAGCCGATACGTATCGCGTGGTTCGGTCTGGTGCTGCCGTCGCTGATGCTGAATTATCTGGGGCAGGGCGCGCTGGTGCTGCGCGATCCCGCCGCGCTGAAGAATCCGTTTTATCTGCTCGCGCCGCCGGAACTGTTGCTGCCGCTGGTGGTGCTGGCGACCATCGCCACGGTGATTGCATCGCAGGCCACCATCACGGGCGCTTTCTCGGTGACGCAGCAGGCTTCGCGTTTGGGCTATTTGCCGCGCGTGCCGGTAACGTACACTTCCGAGACGGAACGCGGCCAGATCTACATAGGCCAACTCAATTGGCTGATGCTGGTGATCGTTGTGCTGCTGGTGCTGGGATTCGGATCATCGAGTCACCTCGCTGCGGCCTACGGCATTGCGGTCTCTGCAACCATGGCGCTGGAGACCGCGCTGGTGGCACTGGTGGTGATTGCCATGGGCGGGCGCGCAAAGGTGTTCTTGCTCGGCATCCTGTTGGTGGTGTTTCTCGCGGAATTGCTGTTCTTCGCGTCCAACACGACCAAAATCGCAGCGGGCGGATGGTTTCCGATTCTGTGTGGCCTGGCGATATTTACCTTGCTGACCACGTGGAAGCGCGGGGTCGAGGTGCTGACGGCTGATGCCGCCGCGAAAAACGTGCCGCTCAAGGGGTTTTGCGAACACTTAAGTTCGGTGACGCGCGTGCCCGGAACGGCGGTGTTCTTTTCTTCGAACACGCAGGCGGTGCCGACGACGCTGTTGCACAATCTCAAGCACAACAAGGTGATGCATGAGCGAGTCATTTTTCTGACGATGACGACCGAGGATGTGCCGCAGGTCGATGACGACGAGCGCATCGAGGTGGACATGCTGGTGCCGCAAAGCGTGTATCAGGTTATTGTGCGTTACGGTTTCATGGAAGATCCGGATGCCATGCATGTACTTAAATTGCTCGGTCTGCGCGGCCTGCGCCTGGAGATCGATGAGACCACGTTCTTCCTGGGTAAATCGACCATCGCGCGCGCGGAGCGTCGGGGATTGTTCACCTGGCGCCGCGAGGTGTTTCGCTGGATGCAGCGCAACGCGCCGTCGGCAGCGGCGTACTTCAACTTGCCGCCGGATCGCGTGATCGAGTTGGGGACGCAGCTTAAGTTGTGAATTGCGCCATCGCGCGTTCCAGCCAGCTTTTTGTTTCCACCTGCTTCACCCACCACGCCAGCGCTTTGCCTGCCTTTTCTTTTTCTTTGCGGCCGCTGCGCCACGCGAGATAAAGCGGTGTGTTTACGCGGCCTGCGTCGGTTGGCTTTATGACTAACGTTCCAGCGGCGGCTGCACGTTCCGCCACGACGCGCGGCAGGTGACCCACGCCCAGCCCCATTTGTTGCGCCAGCAGTTTTGCCGCCATATTGTGCACGGTCAGCGTTTCCTGTCCGGTGAGCAGACCCGCTGTGCGCGGTGGCAGGTTGCGTGAGCTGTCCGCAACAGCGACCGCGCGGTGCGCGAGGATGTCGCCGTGGTGTAACGGTTCGCGCGCGGCGGCGAGCGGGTGATCGGGCGCGACAGCGAATACCCAATCGACGTTGCCCATCGAGCGTGTGGTGTAGCCGCCACCGGTGGGTCCATCACCGGGCGCGCCGATCACGAGATCAGCGCGGCCTGAACTCAGCGCATCCCAACAGCCGCCGAAGACTTCTGCGCTAATGCGCAATCGTGTGCCGCATTGCTGTTGGTGAAAGATTTGCGCAAGCTCAAGAATGGCGTGCGCCGGAATGATGTCATCGTAGGCGACGCGCAGTTCCGCCTCCCAGCCGGTGGCGACACGCTTGACGTGCGCTTCGAGTTCGCCCGCCGCGCGCAGGATGTGCCGGCCTTCGGTGAGTAATTCGCGTCCGGCCGCGGTGAGCTTGGCGCGATGGCCGCGGCGGTCGAACAGCAACACGTCGAGGTCTTGTTCGAGCTTTTGCACGGTGTAGGTCACCGCCGATGGCACGCGGTGCAACTCGTGCGCCGCGGCCGCGAAACTGCCTTTGCGTTCGATGGCGTCGAGTACCAGCAGCGCGTCGATGGAAAGTCGCATGTTCATCAGGTAATATTATATAAGTATCTATTTTTAAACAACTAATTACATCAATAAATTTGAGTGACTCTATCAATTTATTACGCTATCAAGCGTCATGCACGGCCCCTATTATGCCGTTACGCATTTAAGCGTTAGCACCTAAATTTTGGAGGAGACGAGATGTTGACCTTACGCAAAAACACCGACCGCGGCCACGCCGATCACGGCTGGCTGAACTCATGGCATACCTTTTCGTTTGCCGGTTATCACGATCCGCAACACATGGGTTTTGGCGATTTGCGCGTAATTAACGACGACCGCGTGCAGCCGGGGCAGGGCTTCGGCACGCACGGACATCGCGACATGGAGATCATTACCTATGTGCTGGATGGCGCGCTGGAGCACAAAGACAGCATGGGCAACGGCTCGGTGATACGCCCCGGCGATGTGCAGCGCATGAGCGCCGGTAAGGGCGTGCGGCACAGCGAGTTCAACGCGTCGCAATCTGCGCCGGTGCATTTATTGCAAATCTGGATCGAACCCAACGTGACCGGCATCGACCCCGGCTACGAGGAAAAGCATTTCAGCGATGACGAAAAGCGCGCACGCCTGCGCCTGATTGCCTCGCCCGATGGCCGCGACGGCACGGTGAAAATTCATCAGAACGCGCAGATGTATGCAGCGCTGCTGGACGGTGCTGACACAGTAATCCACACGGTAGCGGCGGGACGTAAAACCTATGTGCATGTGGCGCGCGGCGCGGTGACGGTGAACGGCCAGTCGCTTAACGGCGGCGACGGCGCGCGCATCCATGACGAAAGCCGCATCGTGTTCAGCGATGCGCAGAAAGCAGAAGTGTTGTTGTTTGATTTGACCTAACGATGCTGAATTTATTGATCTTTCCATAATTTGTGAAAAACCAACTCCGTTCGCCCTGAGCTTGTCGAAGGGCAGCAAGGCTTCGACAGGCTCAGCCCGAACGGTGTAATGAAATACGAAAAGATCAATAATTTAACCAAAGAACCAAATAACCCAAGGAAAATCATGAGCAAAATTGCAGTGGTGTATCACAGTGGTTTCGGCCATACAGCGGCAATAGCGAAAGCGGTGGCGCGTGGGGCGGCGAGCGTGGACGGCATACAGGCGCAACTGATTTCGGTAACGGACATCGACAAGCATTGGCGCGATTTGCAGGACGCCGAAGCGATTATCTTCGGCACGCCCACGTACATGGGCGGCGTGTCCGCGCCGTTCAAGGCGTTCATGGATGCCAGCTCGAAGGTGTGGGCCACACAGGACTGGAAAGACAAAATCGCGGCGGGTTTTACACACTCCGCCAGTCAGGGCGGCGACAAGTTTATTACCGTGACGCAATTGTTCACGTTTGCCATGCAGCACGGCATGATTTGGACAGGCCTCGGTCTGCTGCCGGGAAACAACGTCAGCAAGGGCAGTGTGAATGATCTGAATCGACTTGGCAGCTCCACCGGCGCGTTAACGCAATCGAACGCCGATCAGGGCGCGGAGACCATCATCGACAGCGAATTGAGGACGGCAGAGCATTTGGGCAAACGCGTGGCACTGGTGACGTTGCAGTTCGAGCACAAGCGCGCGTTGGCGACGGCATAGCCCTACTGGAATGCTGGAATGATGGACTGGGTTGTTGACGATTGGAAGTAATCTATCATTGCAAAAACAATACCCGCCGCAAGCCGAAACACATTTATTGCATTTTCGCTGTTCATCGTAAATACTTTACCCCATTCCGGGATTTTGCCCATACCGCTACACACCTGCGCTAACCATGCCACACCAACACATCCACCAAAAACTATACACAAAAAAAGGGCGCCGAAGCGCCCTTGAATCTCGCCGCTTGTTATCGCGGCTTGTTAATGAGCGGAGTCCGAATTAGTGGACGGGCAAGTCGTTTCGATTATGCCGCAGATTGTTTCCTGCCAGCGTAATACTGGTTAGCAAACTCAGCGGGTACTT
>JAYVQD010000412.1:0-4980 GCA_043777275.1 Nitrosomonadales bacterium | reverse complement strand
CGGAGTTGTTCAAGCTGCAAGCGGGTGTGAATCTGGTGCATATCGCCTACAAAGGTTCCAGCCTGGCGATGAATGATGTCATCAGCGGGCAAGTGCACACGCTGTTTATCGGCATTCCCGCGCCTGCGCCGCACATCAAAACCGGACGCCTGCGCGGGTTGGCGGTGATCGCGCCGCAGCGTTCGCCCACACTACCCGATGTGCCCACGGTGGCCGAAGCCGGCATGCCCAATCTCGATGTCACTACGTGGTACGGCGTGTTCGCGCCGTTCGGCACACCGCGCGCCATCGTTACCCAACTCAACCGCGAAATCAATCAGGCGATGCAGGCGGCGGATGTCAAAGAAAAACTCGCCGCGCAATCCACCAACGCCATCGTCGGCACGCCTGAAGCATTCGGTGACTACGTGAAAATAGAGATCGCCAAGTGGGCCGAGGTGGTGCGTAAAGCCGGTATTCAGCCGGAATAAAATAGTAAATAAAAACAAATACTTACAATATAACCATGGAGCAGCCAGTAACGTCTGACGTGGCACTCGACTTCGCTGATTTCGCGCGGGCGCTGGAATACGATGCGATTCCCGCCGAGGTCGTTGCCTGCACCAAAAAATTAATCCTCGATCAGTTAGGCGTGATGCTGGTCGGTGCGTCCGCCACCGGGGTGCCTGAACTTGCCGCCAGCGTGAAACAAACCGGCGGCGCAGCCGAAGCCAGCGTGCTCGGTTACGGTTTCAAAGCGCCCGCCGCGCAAGCAGCGATGGTCAACGGTGCGATGGCGCGTGCGCAGGATTTCGACGCGCTGCACGAGCGCGGCATTGTGCATATCACGGCTGGTTCTCTTCCGCAGTGTCTGGCGCTGTCGGAATATCGTGGCCGCGTCGGTGAAAAAGTGAACGGCAAAGCATTTATCACCGCGATGACGGCGGGCATGGAATTCATGATTCGCCTTGGGTTGTCGTTCAAAACCAGTTTTCTCAAAACCGGGCGCGTGACGACCTTGCATCAGGCCACCTTCGGCGGCGCGTTGATCGGTGCGAAGTTGCTGGGACTGGATCAACGTCAAACGGTGTCGGCGCTGGGCCTTGCGTATGGTCAGGTCGCAGGCAACCTTCAAGTCACCGTTGAAGGCACGATGCTGGTGCGCGTGTTGCAGGGCTTTGCCGCACAAACGGCGGTGCAGTCGGCGTTGCTGGCACAGCAGGGCTTAGTGGGGCCGGAGCGCGTGTTCCAGGGCGAATGGGGCTACTTCAAGGCGTATCACGACAACCAGTACGACGCTGCGGTGTTGACGCGCGGCCTGGGTAAAACCTTTGAACTTCCCGATGTCAGTATCAAATTTTATCCGTGTTGTTTTTTGTCGCACTTCGCGATCGACGCCATATTGCAACTGGTGCGAGAAGAAGGACTGCACGCGGGCGACGTGGCAGCGATGCACGTGTGCGTGACGCAAGGCACGTATAACGTGGTGTGCTCGCCCACCGAAGCGAAACGCCGTCCCGCAACGATGGAAGCGGCGCTGTTCAGTCTGCCGTACTGTGCCGCTGCGGCGCTGGTGCAGGGTGAATTCGGTTTGCCGCAGATGACCCTGGCGTCGATTCAAGATGCGCAGGTGCAAGCCGTGGCTGCGCGCA
Source organism: Nitrosomonadales bacterium (assembly GCA_043777275.1). Lineage (GTDB taxonomy): Bacteria > Pseudomonadota > Gammaproteobacteria > Burkholderiales > SG8-41 > UBA5216. The sequence goes on along the minus strand of JAYVQD010000412.1, from coordinate 3,349 downwards.
TCACCACCCGTGTGGATGCCGAGCTCGAACGCCGGCACGGCACGGGCGTCGGCCCGTCGATAGTGGAAGTGCGCCTGCACAACGGCAAGACCCTCACGCGCCGCGTGGATTACTGCAAGGGGCACCCGAAAAACCCGATGCAGTTTGATGACTGTGCGGAAAAGTTTCGGCGCTGTGCGGCGTTTGCAGCAAAGCCATTGCCTGCGCAAAGGGTGAATGCGGTGATCGACACGGTGGCGCATTTGGAGCAGATTGACGACGTAGGGCGGTTGCTGGCTTTGCTGGGTTGATGCGTATCGGAGGGATGTCTATGAAATATCGTAACTATCTGTTTTTATTGATATTTTTATCATCATCGAGCATCGCTCAAAACTATCCCAATAAGCCCATTCGTCTGATCGTCCCGGTGCCGCCCGGCGGCGGTGCGGATTTCGTGGCACGCGCGTACGCCACACGCCTGAGTGATGCGCTGGGCCAGCAGGTGGTAGTCGATAATCGCGGCGGCGCAGCGGGCATCATCGCGATGGAGGCCACCGCCAAAGCCGCGCCCGATGGCTACACATTGATCCAGACCAACATCTCCACCATCAGTATCAACCCTTATATGTATGCCAAGCTGCCGTACGACGCCGAAAAAAGTTTTGCGCCGGTGTCGATTACCACATTGAATCCGCTGATCCTGGTGATTCATCCCAGCGTGGCCGCGCGCACGGTGCCAGAGCTGGTCAACGTGGCGAAAGCCAGGCCGGGAACGGTCACTTATGCATCGTTGGGCAGCGGCAGCATTCAGCATCTGGCGGGTTTTATGTTCGGCAAAGCCGCGGGCGTGAGTCTGATTCACGTGCCGTATAAGGGCGCTGCACCCGCCACGGTGGATCTACTCGCCGGGCAGGTGAATGCCGCGTTCAGCGGCATCGGCACGGTGGTGTCGCATGTGCGCGCAGGCAAACTGCGCGGGCTGGCGACCACCGGCGCGAAGCGCATCGACACCTATGCGGATTTACCCACCATGAAAGAATCCGGCGGGCCGGAGATGCAAATCATGCTGTGGAACGGCATCCTCGCTCCGGCCGGCACTCCCGCAGCTATCGTGAAACGGCTCAGCGATGAAATCAATCGCATCGTAAAAACCAGCGATCTGGCGCAGGCCATGGCCGCGCAGGGCACCTCGCCCGTGAGCAACACGCCCGAGGAGTTTGCAGCCTTCATCAAGTCAGAGCAGGTGAAGTTTTCAAAGCTGGTGAAAGAGTCGGGGATCAAGCTGGACTGATGCATTTCTTGCGCAAGGTGTAAACTTATTCTGCACGCTCATGATTCATTGAAAGGAGTAGGCCATGTTTCAGACCGACCGCTTCATTGAAGAATGCCGTAACGCGCTGCGGGAAACCAATGCGCAAAGCGCAGTGCGCGAACTGGTGCAACGCGCAGTGAGCGACCCCGCGCAGGTGATGCGCGCGGTGGGCGAACCGCAACGCGCGGGTGTCAACATCCTCTATAAAGCGGATGATCTGACGATCCTGAATTTGTGTTGGGGCCCGCGCATGCAATTCCAACCGCACAACCATCACATGTGGGCCGTTATCGGGATTTATACGGGCCGTGAGGACAACACGTTTTATCGGCGCGACGGCAACAGCCTGCAAAAGCACGGCATGAAGGCGTTGAACGCCAAAGACGTAGCGCCGCTCGGCAAGGAAATCATCCACTCAGTGATTAATCCCCTAGATCAGATCACCGCAGCGCTGCACGTCTACGGCGGCGATTTTTTTGCCACCCCGCGCAGCGAATGGGATCCGGCGAGTTTTGAAGAACACCCGTATGACGTGGAACACACCATGCGCGCGTTTGAGGAATCCAACGTGCGGCTTGCGCGGTAGTGTTGAAGTGTACTCTACGTTAGGTGCTCAATACGTCCAGCACTTGGCAGATTCACTAAACAGGGCGTGAAGACAAGGTTGTGAAGACATTGATCGTTGCATTCACACTGGTATTTGCCAGCAGCGTTGCGTTAGCTCATGGCGGTGGGTGTCGCAAAAGCTCCCCTCCCGGACAGTGCTGCCATATGAATAAAAGTACCGGCATTGTCCACTGTCATTAAACTTTAGCGCGCGTAAGGTGGGCACGCTTTATGTGCCCACGCGTGTCGCCGCATGCCACGATCAGTCGCGTGGGCAAAACAAAGAACGTTTTGCCCACCCTGCGAAATGTAATCGATGGGACTGCCCGATAGCCGTCGGACACTGCGTGGCGGATCAAGTCACGACTGATACAGATACAGGTTAGTTCGCCTTGACGCCCGCATCCCGCGCGACCTTGGTCATGGCATCAATTTCACCTTTGAGTTGCGCGGCAAACTGATCGGGGGGATTGAGCACGACCTCTGAACCGAGTGCCGCGAAGCGCTCGCGCAGTTCGGGGGCTTTGAATGTGGCCAGCATGTCTTCGTAGAGCCGGTTGATGATGGGGCGCGGCGTGGCGGCGGGGGCCAGCATGCCGTACCACGCGGGAAGCTCCGCGCCCTGCACGCCGGATTCAGCCAGGGTTGGAATCTCAGGTAACAAAGGAATGCGCTTTGGCGTGGCCATGCCGAGGGCGCGCACGCGGCCCGCGCGCAGAAACGGCAACTGGTTTTGCACCGAATCAAACGCCACGGTGACTTCGCCGGCGACCAGTGCGCTCGCCATGGGCGCGCCGCCCTTGTACGGCACGTGCGTCATTTTTGTGGCGGTCTGCAACATGAAAAGCTCCATCGCCATATGCGCAAAACTCGCCGGGCCGAATGAGCCGTACGGCAGTTGATTGGGACGCGCCTTCGCCAGCGCGATCAGTTCGCGGGTGTTTTTCACCGGCAGCGAGGGATGCACAAAAATCGCAAACGGCGCCGACAGCACAATGCTGATCGGCGCGAAATCACGCATCACATTGAACGGCAGCTTCTGAAAAATCGCGGAGTTCATCACCAGCATGCCACTGGTGCCCGCCAGCAGGGTGTAGCCATCGGGTGCGGCCTTGGCCACCATGTCCAGGCCGATGATGCCGTTGGCACCGGGCCGGTTATCGACCACGAAGTTCTGGCCGAAGGTGGTGGTGAAGTGCTGCGCCACGGTGCGCGCCATCACGTCCGATACGCCGCCCGCGCTCGCCGGGTTGATGATGCGCACGGTTTTGTTGGGCCATTCCTGCGCGGTAGCCCAGGGTGATGTGAAGCAGCTGAAGAAGCTGATCGCGAAAATCCGGCGCGTGGCATTCATGGTTTTTAATCTCCCGTTAAACTTTGCAGTGTTGGCGTGGGTGACTGCGTTATGGGTTCCCGCCCCCGACTAAAGCATTCGAGGGCAGGCTCTGCGCT
>JAYVQD010000411.1:0-19415 GCA_043777275.1 Nitrosomonadales bacterium | reverse complement strand
CGTTGCGTGCCGACACCGTGATTCATACCGGTGGGCCATTTCAAGGGCAGGGTTACCACGTCGCACGGGCTTGCGTGCAGGCCGGCGCACACTACATTGATCTGGCGGATGGCCGTGCGTTTGTGGCGGGCATCACCGCGCTGGATGCGGCGGCGCGTGAGCGTGGCGTGCTGGTGGCGAGCGGCGCCAGTACCCTGCCCGCGTTGTCCTCGGCGGTGATCGATGAGCATCTGGGGCATTTCTCGCGGCTGGACAGCATAGACATCAGCATCGCGCCCGGCCAGCAAACGCCGCGCGGCGTTGCCACGCTGGAGTCGGTGCTGTCGTACTGCGGCAAACCGTTCGAGGTGTGGGAGCAGGGCCGCTGGCAGACCGCGCATGGCTGGCAGGGCCTGCATCGCTTTCGCTATCCTGATTTTGGTGCGCGCTGGCTGGCGCGTTGCGACGTGCCTGACCTGCAACTTTTTCCGCAACGCTACGCGGGCGTGCAGCGGGTGCGCTTTGACGCCGGGCTTGAGTTGACTCTCGCGCAAGGGGCGTTCCGGCTGCTGGCGGCACTGGTGCGTAGGGGCTGGATAGACAATGCCAGCCGCACCGCCCGCTTCATGCAAACGTCGGGACGGTATTTTGACTGGATGGGCAGCGACACCGGCGGCATGCACGTGGGCTTAAGCGGCGTGGATCACGACGCACGCTCCGCGCGCGTCGACTGGCATCTGGTGGCGCGGCGCGGCCACGGGCCGGAGATTCCGTGTCTGCCGGCGATCGTGCTGGCGCGCAAGCTGGCGGCGGGAACCCTGGCCGCGCGCGGCGCGATGCCGTGCATGGGATTGATGACGCTGGCCGATTTCGCGGATGCCGTGGCGCCAGCGAATCTGGATATTTCATGGCGCACATTTTTTTCGTGAGGAGGGCCGTTCATGCAATGTAAATTATTGCCGCCGGATGCCCACGCTGATTGCGTTATCATCATTTTTTATAAGGAAGATCACCCATGTTTTTGATATCGAGACGCACGATGCTGGCCCGCGCGGCGTGCAGTGTGGCGGGGCTGGCTGCGGGCATGGCTTATGTGCGCGAAGCGCTCGCGCAGGGCGAGATCAAGCCGGGTGTGTACGGCGTCAAAGGCCCGGTCACGATTAACGGGCAGCCGATGAAGCGCGGGCAGTTGGTGAGCAATGGCGACGCCATCGCATCGGGCAACGGAGGCGAAGCGGTGGTCATCGTCGAGCGCGACGCCTTCCTGATTCGCGGCAACTCGCAAATTGAATTTCTGCCGCCCGAAGACAAAGCGCCCGCCGGCGTGATGCGCGTGCTGGCGGGGCGAATATTGTCGGTGTTTACGCCGAGCCGCGGCAAGGCGTTGCGCACGCAAACTGCCACCATCGGCATACGCGGTACCGGCGCGTATCTGGAGGCCTCGCCGGAGGTGTCTTACATTTGCATTTGCTATGGCGAGGCACAACTCGATGCGGTGGCCGATGCGGCGCAATCCGAGGTGGTGCGCACTACCCACCACGATTCGCCGCGTTATGTGTATGCGACCGCCGCCACTGGCCCGCTGATAACGCTTGCGCCGATGATTAACCACACCGATGCGGAGCTGATTTACCTCGAAGGACTGGTGGGCCGCAAGGTGCCGTTTTCGGGGCCGATGCGATATTGACAGGTAGCGCTGCCGACAGACCTGACAGACCTGACAGACCTGACAGACGCTAGGCGGGTGCGCCGATCAACTGGCGTATCGAGCCGATGACGCGCTTAAGCCCGCGCCACAGCTTGGGCATCAGCCAGATCGCCACGATCGCGAACACCAGCACAAAGGCCAGCGCCAGTAACGGGAACGCAATCGCGGCCCACAGCACGCCTAGCGATACAGTGTCTTCGGTAAACGAAGCCGTCCAGTTGCTGAACGGTTCGGGCGAAGTGTTTATCAGCGCGCGCGCGCTGGCCTTGGTCATATGACTGCCCGCGGCGACCGCACCGCCAAGTATGCCGGCGGCGATGCCCATGCTCGCATCGCCACCGGCAACAGCGGCAGCCGCGAGCAGCGCACCCGCCGGGATGCGGATGAAGGTGTGCGCGGCGTCCCACACCGAATCAAACCCCGGAATTTTATCCGCGAGAAACTCCACCGCAAACATAAAGCCCGACGCGCCCATTACCCACGGATTACCCAGCGTTTGCAAATCGGCAGGCAGCGTGTAGATGCCGAACTGTTGCAGCAGTCCGAGAAAAAACACCACGGCGTAAAGCCGCACGCCACTGGCCCAGCCCAGTCCGGCGGCGGTGGCTAACGAGGCTAAGGCTTCCATGAATTTCTCCTGAAACGGTTTCAACGCGCCAAGTCTAGCGCGGAGTACGGGCGCACGCCACGGTGCGAGGCGTATCATCGTGCTGCCGGTTGCCGTGTCGCGGGGACCACTGATGGCATGCAGTGTGTTATATAAAAATCAATAAAAACAAATACTTATATAAAAGTGAGCGATGATTAAACTGTATCAATTCCCACCCACCTTCGGGTTGCCCAACGCCAGCCCGTTTTGCATGAAAGTCGAAACCTATCTGCGCATGGCAGGCCTGCCGTACGAATGCCCGCGTGGCGCGGATTTCCGCAAATCGCCCAAGGGCAAGCTGCCGTATATCGAAGATAGCGAGGGTGGCGGTAAAGTCGTCGCCGACTCGACGTTTATTATTGATTACCTGAAAGCGACTTACGGCGACAAACTCGATGCGCGCCTGAGCGCGGCGGAACGCGCGCTCGGTGTGGTGATCCAGCGCACGTTCGAGGAAAGCCTTTACTGGCCGGTGGTGCATTCACGCTGGATCGACGACACCGGATTTGCCCAAGTGAACGAAGCCGTTTTCGGGCGCATGAAATTTCCGCTGCGCCAGATCATCCCGATATTCGGGCGCCGCGGTTTGCGCCGCCAGTTGCACGCGCAAGGCACGGGGCGGCACAGCCGCGACGAGATTTACGCCATCGGTTGCCGCGATATCACTGCACTCGCCGGTTTGCTGGGCGACAGGCCTTATTTTCTCGGTGACGAACCGGCTTCGATTGACGCGACCGGTTATGCGTTTCTGGCCAATTTGCTGTGGGTGCCGATCGATTTGCCGATGCGCGCGCACGCCGCGACATTTTCAAATCTCGAAGCCTATTGCCAGCGCATGAAGGCGCGCTACTACCCGGCGTGAATTATTTTGCTCTTACTTCTCACTCACTTTTCTATCACGCCGGCGCGCACATAGAGCGGGCGGATGTAGTCGCGCAGCAGCGGCATACGATAGAGCAGGAATCCAGCGCCAACGGCGCAGATCACACCGAAGCTCGCCAGCGCGTACGGCGCGCCTATCCATGAGGCCAGCGCACCGGCAGCGAGGCAACCCAGCGGATGCACGCCCATGAAGGCGATGATGTAATAGCTGGTGACGCGCCCGCGTTTTTCGGCGTCGCACACGGTCTGAATAATGGTGTTGACCGTCATCGCCGTGGTGATGACGCCGAAGCCCACCACCACCATGCACGCCAGCGACAGCGTGAGGTTATGCGAGAAGGTAAAGATCGTGAGCGCCACGCCCGCGATGCCGGGGCCTATGGCGGCCCAGCGCATCAGCCCGCGTATCTGCGGGCGCGCGGCGAGATACCCCATGCCGATAATGCCGCCAAAGCCTGCCGCACCCACGAGAAACCCCAGCATCGCCGCGCCGCCGGCGAAAACTTCCGCTGCGAAAATCGGCATCAGCACTTGATACGGTGTGATGCAAAAACTCATCAGCGCCAGCATCGGCAGCAGATAACGCAAGGGCTTCAGACTCCAGGTGTAGCGCGCGCCGTCGGCGATGCTCGCCCACACGTTGCCGGTTTGGGCGGATTTTAATTGCGGTGCGGCGTGGATCAACAGCAGGCTGCCGATCAGCCAAAATTTGGTCGCGGCATTCACCACAAAACAAAACGCTTCGCTGAAATAGGCGAGCAGCAAACCAGCGATGGTGGGGCCGATCATGCGACCGGCGTTTTGCATGCCGCCGCTGAAGGCGATGGCGCTGGGCAGATCGGATTTCGCGCCCACCAGTTCTGGCGTGTAGGAAGAGCGCACGGGGGTTTCGAGCGCCTGCACGATGCCGAGCAGCGCGGCGAGGATCACCACCGGCCACACCACGGCGCTGCTGCTGTCGTGCCACACCACGCCCGCGAGGATCAGCGTGAGTATGATCGACAGCCATTGCGTGACGATCAGCGTGTTGCGACGGTCGAAGCGGTCCGCCCAGATGCCGCCGAACGGCGACAGAAATAGAATCGCGATTTGCCCCGCGAAGCCGGTAATGCCGAGCAGCAGCGCGGAACCGCTGATTCTATAAACCAGCCAACTGATGGCGATTTGCTGTATCCATGTGCCGATCAGCGAAACCGACTGGCCGGTGAAATACGTCCGGTAATTCGGGTGACGAAAGGCGCGCAGGGCGTGATGCACGAAGGTTGGTGAGTGCGGGAGCGGTACTTAAAATAATCGTTTAAAAACAGATACTTATTGTGTTTACCGCAATTTACGCAAGCTTCGCGAGTTGCGCATCGATATCCGCAAGCGTGGCTTCAAACTTGGCGAGGCGTTCGCGTTCTTGCGCGATCACGGCGGGCGGCGCGCGGTCGACGAAGCTGGCGTTGGAGAGCTTGGCGTTGGATTTTGCAATTTCGCCCACGATCCGCACGCGCTCTTTTTCGAGACGCAGTTTTTCCGCCGCTTTATCGATTTCCACTTTCAGCATCAGCTTGAACGCGCCGACGATGGACACCGGCGCATCGGCGGTGGGCAACGCATCGACGATCTGCACCTCGGTCAGGCGCGCGAGCGCGGCCATGTACGGTGCGTAAGCCGCCAGTTGAGCCGCGTCACCCTCGGCGATCAACGGCACTTTCTGTCCCGGCTTTAAATTCATTTCGCTGCGCAGCGTGCGGCAGGCGTTGATGAGTTGTTTCAGGGTGTCGATGTCACGCTCGGCGGTTTCATCGATGCGCATGGCGTCCGATTGCGGATAGGTTTGCAGCATGATCGATGGGCCGCTTTTGTTTGCCAGCGGAGAAACGATTTGCCATAGTTCCTCGGTGATAAACGGCATCACCGGATGCGCGAGCCGCAAGATCGATTCGAGCACGCGCACCAGCGTGCGGCGCGTTGCGCGTTGCTGGTTGTCGTTGCCGCCCGCGTTCGTTTGCATCTGCACTTTGGCGAGCTCTACGTACCAGTCGCAGTATTCGTCCCACACCAGTTCGTAGAGCGAGCGCGCGAGATTGTCGAAGCGGTATTCGCTGAATGCCCTGGCCACGTCGGCTTCCGCGCGTTGCAGGCGGCTGATGATCCATCGGTCAGCGGTGGAATATTCCAGCGCTGCTTGTTCGTCCAACCCCACGTCTTTGCCATCGCAGTTCATCAACACAAAGCGCGTGGCGTTCCACAGCTTGTTGCAGAAATTGCGATAGCCGTCACAGCGCTGCAAATCGAACTTGATGTCGCGCCCAGGTGAGGCGAGGCTGGCGAAGGTGAAGCGCAGCGCATCGGTGCCGAACGCCGCGATGCCGTCGGGAAAATGTTTTTTCGTGGTGGCGGTGATTTTTTCCGCCTGGCGCGGGTCCATCAAATTCGCCGTGCGTTTGGCGATCAGCGCATCCAGCGTGATGCCGTCAACAATGTCGAGCGGGTCGAGCACATTGCCTTTGGACTTGGACATTTTCTGGCCCTCCGCGTCACGGATCAGGCCATGCACATACACTTCATGGAACGGCACTTTGTCGGTGAAGTGCAGGGTCATCATCACCATGCGCGCCACCCAGAAAAAGATGATGTCAAAGCCGGTGACCAGCACGGATGACGGCAGGTAGCGATCCAGCGCGGGATTGGATTGTTGCGGATATCCGGCTGTCCAGTCGAGCGTGGAAAACGGCCACAACGCCGACGAGTACCAGGTGTCGAGCACGTCTTCGTCCTGGCGCAGCGATGCGGGCCCCACTTTCTCACCCGCTTCGAGGCGTTCGGGCAGCCTGGCATCGTATTGCGCCAGCGCGTCCGCGTGGTTGCGCGCGACATATACATTGCCTTCGGCGTCATACCACGCGGGGATGCGATGGCCCCACCACAACTGGCGCGAGATACACCAATCCTGAATGTTGATGAGCCACTGGTTGTAGGTGCTGGTCCAGTTTTCGGGCACAAACTTGAGTTGGGACAGCGACACGGCATCGAGTCCGCGCTGTGCCAGCGATTCCATTTTCATGAACCATTGATCGGTGAGCATGGGCTCGACAATCGCATCGGTGCGGCCGCAGCGCGGCACCATCAGCTTGTGCGGCTTGGTCTCGCCGAGAAAACCCTGCGCTTCGAGATCGGCGAGCACACGCTTGCGCGCTTCAAAGCGATCAAGTCCGCGATACGCCGCGGGGGCGTTGTCGTTGATTTTTGCGTCCAGCGTGAAGATGCTGATGGGTTCGAGCTTATGCCGCACGCCCACTTGATAGTCGTTGAAATCATGCGCCGGGGTGATTTTCACGCAGCCGGTGCCGAAGGCGGCATCAACGTAATCATCGGCGATGACGGGAATCATGCGGCCTGTTAAGGGCAGCATCACTTGGGTTCCTATCAATGCCGTATAGCGTGCGTCTTCCGGATTGACTGCGACCGCAACGTCGCCGAGCATGGTTTCCGGACGGGTGGTGGCAACCACCAGAAACCCGGCGCCCGAGGCAAACGGATAACGAATGTGCCACAGCTTGCCATCTTCTTCGACCGACTCGACTTCGAGATCGGAGACGGCGGTTTGCAGCACGGGATCCCAGTTCACCAGCCGCTTGCCGCGGTAAATCAGGCCCTGTTCGTGCAGGCGCACAAAGGTTTCGGTGACGGTGCGCGACAGGCCTTCGTCCATGGTGAAGCGCTCGCGATCCCAGTCGCACGAGCTGCCGAGGCGGCGCATTTGACGCGTGATGGTGGAGCCGGATTCTTCTTTCCACTGCCACACGCGCTCGACAAATTTGTCGCGGCCCAAATCATGACGCGACACTTTTTGTGCATCGAGCTGGCGCTCGACGACGATTTGCGTGGCGATGCCTGCGTGGTCGGTGCCTGGTTGCCACAGGGTGTTGTTGCCGCGCATACGGTGGTAGCGCGTCAACGCATCCATCAGCGTGTGCTGGAACGCGTGCCCCATGTGCAGCGTGCCGGTGACGTTCGGCGGCGGCAGCAGAATGCAGTAGTTGTCGGTTTGCGCGGTCTTTGTCGCATCGGCGCCGGCCTTAAAGTAACCGTTCTTTTCCCATTCGGGATACCAGCGTGCTTCGATAGCCGCCGGTTCAAAGCTCTTGGCGAGTTCCATGGATTTGCTTAAAAGTGGTAATGCAGAAGAGGGCGGCATTATACCGGAGGCCCTGTTGCCGTTCTCCGGTGAATCTCCTTGCACATTCGGCGCAGGGCGCAGGGTGTCGATATGGGTTCGCATCGACTCCTCAACGGTGGTGCGCACCATGGCGCCGAGATTGGCTTTCAGCTCGTCGGTGATTCGCGCCAGCGCCTGATCCAGCGCCGAGCCGATTTCCGGCATCACCTGCTGCTGAACCACGGCGGTGATGCGCTCTTCAACCTGAGACATCACGCGCAGATACGCAGTGTGTTCGAGATTTTCATTTTGTACTCGCGATATGATTTCCGAATGAGCCGGTGTCTCGCTATCCGGGGTGGCATGGATGGCATTCGGCGCGGCCACCGTTTCCACCGCTACCGGCAAATACACCACATCGGTGAGTTCGGGTATGTCGTCTTCGTCCGCCAACGGCGCGGGCATGGTGGTGGTTATTTCGGGCGCAGGGTTGATGACGACTTCGCTTGCGGGCGCAACGGCAGGCGCTTGCGGTCGACGCCGCCGGGCCAGCAGCGCGTCGGCTCGCGCGAGGATATCGCTGCTGTTGTCGATATCATCAATATCGTCGCTGTTGTCATCACGGTGGTTATTGTCGCTATCGTGAGAATGCGTCGGCTCCTGCGCCATTACCCGTGGCCCCCGCAGACTAGGATTCGGTTTGCGACAGGTCGTGGCTGCGGATGTCGTATCCGCGGTCGCGATAAAACTTGAAGCGCTCACGCGCGCCGGCGCGATCGCTATCGTCGGTGCTCACAATTTCAATCAACCGCTGAAAGCGGCTGAACATCGGCGGCCAGGTGTCACGCAGATTGAGCAGCACTTCATCGTGCGGCGGCTCGCCGTCCTCGTGCGCAATGGTGACCGGCGTGCGCGCTGCCAAGGCGTGCGTGGCGTGGCAGTGCGGAATAAACCCGGTGGACGACGCGGTCCACAGCATGCGGTCAACGCGTTGCGCGGTCTCCGCGTCAGGGCACAACACCGCCACTCGCAACCCGCGGGCATAGGCTTTGGCTGCGAGGCGGCAGGCGGTGTGCCATTTGTCGCCGACGTGGGTATAAAAATCGATCTGGGTCATGCGTATTGAATATAACGTAACTATTTGTTTTTAAACAATTATTTGTTATTTTGTTATTGGGTGCGTGTTTTCCCTGCGCGATGGACGAGATATTGCGTCAGCAGCGGCACGGGTCTGCCGGTGGAGCCTTTTTCCTTGCCGGATTTCCACGCCGTGCCGGCGACATCCAGATGCGCCCATTTGAATTTTTTGGTGAAGCGCGACAGGTAACATGCCGCCGTTACCGCGCCCGCCGGTCGACCGCCGATGTTGGCGAAGTCGGCGAAGTTGCTCTTCAGTTGCTCCTGATATTCGTCGTGCAGCGGCATATGCCACGCGCGGTCGTGTGAGGCTTCACCAGCGGCCAGCACTTCCTGGGCGAGCGCGTCGTCATTGGCAAACAAGCCGCTGACTACGTGGCCGAGGGCGATCACGCAGGCGCCGGTCAGTGTGGCGATATCAATCACCGCCACCGGATCGAACCGCTCGGCATAGGTGAGCGCGTCGCACAGAATCAAACGCCCTTCGGCATCGGTGTTGAGTATTTCCACCGTCAGTCCGGACATGCTGGTGACGATATCGCCGGGCTTGGTGGCGCGGCTGCCGGGCATGTTTTCGGTGGCGGGAATAATGCCAATTACGTTGATCGGCAGGCGCATTTCGCCCACCGCTTTGAGCGTGCCCAACACGCTGCCGGCGCCGCTCATGTCGAACTTCATTTCGTCCATGTCGCCGGCGGGCTTGAGCGAAGTGCCGCCGGTATCGAAGGTGACGCCTTTGCCGACCAGCACCACGGGCTTCTGATTTTTAGGGCCGCCGCGATATTCAAGCACGATCAGCTTGGGCGGCTCGGCGCTGCCGCGCGCCACGGAAAGCAGCGAGCCCATGCCGAGTTTTTTCATGTCCGCACGGTCAAGAATCTGCACCTTCATGCCGACCGAGCGATAGCGCTTGGCGAGTGCTTGCGCCTGCTCCGCCAGATAAGTGGGTGTACAGACGTTGCCGGGCAGATTGCCGAGGTCTTTCGCCAGACTCATGCCGTGGCCCAGCGCGAGGCCTTGCGCCAGACCGCGTTCGGCGGCGCCACGCTCCGCCGCGCCGGCGTAGGCGAATACCAGGCGCTTGAGCGCAGAGGCAGGCGTCTCAGGTTTGCTTTTCATGTGGTCGAAGCGGTACGACGCTTCAAGCGCGAGCGAGGCCGCCTGTGCCACGCGCCAGGCGATGTCGTTTTTACCGGTCGCCAGAGCGGTCAGGTGAATTTCAGCGTCTTTGGCTCCGGTGGTCTTGACGGCGCGCAGCGCGGCTTGCAATGCGCTGCGATACGCTTTGGCGTCGAATGATTTCTCCGGCCCCAGCCCCACCAGCAGCACGCGTTCGCACGCGAGCCCGGCCACGCGATGCAACAGCAGTGTGGCGCCGGCACGCCCGTCCATGTCGCCGGCCTGCAACACGCTGGAGAGCGCGCCCTTCGCCGCTTTGTCCAGCGCGGCGGCTGACGATGATAGTTTGCGCGACTCGAATACGCCGACCACGACGCAGCCTGATTTTGCCGAGGCGGGCGTGCTATGCTTTGTGCTAAATTCCACGATAAGCTCCTGTGCGGATAAAACGCCAAAAAAACCCCAAAAAAACGCCGAAAAACACCGCTGAAGAAACGCTACGATAGCGCATTGATTATCGACGGTTTCCCCGCGAAAAGCAAAATCGAATCCTCTCGTAGTAACCCGCACTCTCTCGTAATATTTCCCGGATGATATTTCACAAGACCCTGTTGCGCGAATTAACGAGTACCGCGCTGGCAACGTTTCTTGTGCTGCTGGGGATCGTGCTCACCACGCAATTGGTGCGGCTGCTCGGACTGGCCGCCAGTGGCTCCATTACCTCGACCAGCGTGATCGCCTTGCTGGGCTTCACTGCCCTTGGTTACCTGCCAACGCTGCTGTCGCTGACGCTGTTCATCGCGGTGCTGATGTCGATCAGCCGCAGCTATCGTGATTCGGAGATGGTGGTGTGGTTTGCCTGTGGCATGAGCCTCACGCGATGGGTGAAGCCGGTGCTGATGTTCGCGTTGCCGCTGGTGTTCACGATCACGCTGCTCGCCCTGGGGCTCTCGCCCTGGGCGGCAGGCAAGGCGGAAGACTATCGCAAGGCTCTGGATAGCCGCGACGATGCCTCCACCATTTCGCCGGGCGTGTTTCGCGAATCGCGGCAGGCGGAACGCGTGTATTTCGTGGAGGAAGTCTCCGGCGCGGATAACCTCGTGGCCAACGTGTTCATCAGTTCCACGCAAAACGGAAAACACGGCGTGATGGTGGCAAAACGCGGCTATCAGGAGACGCACGAAAACGGCGACCGTTTTCTGGTCATGCTCAATGGACATCGCTACGAAGGCGAGCCCGGCAAGGCCGATTTCAAGCTCTATGAATTTGAGCGCTACGCGGTGCGTACCGAGACGCACGAAGCGATTCGCGCGCCGAGCACCAAGTCGGCGCAGACGCTGGAGCTGATCACGCAGCCCGTGCCCAAAAATCTGGGCGAGCTCTCCTGGCGCATCGGATTGCCCGTCAGCGCGCTGTTGTTGTCGCTGCTGGCGATTCCGTTGTCGTTCGTGAATCCGCGCGCGGGCCGATCGATCAATCTGGTGGTGGCGTTGTTGGTGTACATGGTCTACGCCAATCTGTTGTCGATCATGCAGGCGTCCATAGCACAGGGACGCGTAAGCCTCGCGCCCGGCGTGCTGGCGGTGCATGCGATGATGCTGATAGTGCTGTTGCTGATGTTCTACCGCAGGCTGGGTGTGTTCTCGCTCGTCCGTCTATTCCGGTTTCGATGAAGACACTACGCCGCTATCTTGCCCGCGAGATCATGCTGGCGACCGCGCTGGTGATGGCGGCGCTGCTGATGCTGTTTGCTTTCTTTGATCTGGTCGAAGAGATCAAGGATCTGGGCCGCGGCAGTTATCAACTGCGCCATATCGTGCGGCATGTGGTGTTGTCGATTCCGACCCACGTGTATGAGTTGTTTCCCATCGCAGCGCTGATCGGCACCTTGTTCGCGCTGGCGCAGTTGGTGGCCAATTCAGAGTACACGGTAATGCGCACGGCAGGCGTGTCCGTTACGCGCATGGTGCTTGCGTTGATGAGCGTGGGCTTGTTGTTTGCGCTGCTGACGTTTGTCTTTGGTGAGTACATCGGCCCGTTTGCCGACCAAGCCGCGCAGCGGCAGCGTTCGCGCGCCATCACCGGCATCGTGGCGCAGGAATTCCGCTCCGGGCTGTGGATGAAAGACGATACCAGCTTCATCAATGTGCTGGAGGTCACGCCGGAAGGAAATCTGAAAGGCGTCCGCATCTATGAATTTGACCGCGATGCGAAGCTGCGTCTTTTCAGTTTCGCCCAGCGCGGGACGTATCAGGGCGAGCGCCGCTGGCTGCTGGAAGATATCGTGCAAACCACGTTTACCGATGTGCGGACGACGGTCGGCAAAATTCCGAGCGCGAGCTGGCAATCGGTGCTGGAGCCAGGCCTGCTGAGTGTATTGCTCATCAAGCCGGAGAAAATGTCCGTGGCGAGCCTGTACTCCTATGCCCAGCATTTGCGGGAGAACCGCCAGAAGACCTTGCGCTATGAGATTGCCCTGTGGTCCAAGGTCGCTTATCCGGCAGCCGTGCTGACCATGATGCTGCTGGCGTTGCCGTTCGCCAATACGCAGCGGCGCCAGGGCGGCGTCGGCGCAAAAATATTCACTGGCATTATGCTGGGGCTGGCGTTTTATTTTCTCAACCGGCTTTCCGCATTTCTGGGGCTGTTGAACGAGTGGCCTCCCGCTGCAAGCGGGCTGATGCCGACCGCGGTGTTTCTGGTTATTGCGCTGACGATGATAGGGTGGCAGGAACGCCGGTAGCCTGTGCAGGCGAAAGCGTTGCGGCAGCAGGCTGAGGTGTCGCCGCCGCAGTCTAGGTTGTCGCCGCAGTTCAGGCCGCGCGTGTGTCGTCTTCAGCGGCAATGATCCGGGTGCCGGCCAAACGGTCGTGCAGAAACTGCCGGTCGCGATCCATCAGCGCCCACAGGAAGCCCACACCCAGCGCGAGGGTGCTAACCAGCGCAAGCGCGTATCGCAGCGTTGCGCGCGTCTTGGTCAGGGGTGAGCCGTTGTGGGTCACCAGTCGCAGCCGCCAGGTTTTCATGGGCAGCGTTTGTCCCTTGCGTACCCAGTGCCACACGTAGTACAGGCCGCACACCAGCAGCAGCCAGATTTGCAATACAGGACGGGAAAGGGCGTGATCCCAGGTGCGCGTGACGATAACGACGGGCAGTGCGCCCGCGAGCAGCAAGGCTGCGAGAATGAGTGATTCGTAAACGAGGCTCAGAAACCGCCGCTTAAGGCTTGCGCCGGCCACCACGGAAGGCCGTCACTTGCCCGTAGCGTCGCGGGCGGTGTCCGGCGTGGCGTCCTGCGCTGCATCAGAACGGGGCGCGTTTAACTGTTGCTGCCACTTCTGACTGATTTCCCGGCGCTGTGGCGGCGGCAATTGCTTGAGTGTCTGGTATTTTTCGCGTGCCACCTGGCGTTGCTCAGGTGTCAACTGTGACCACGTCTGCATGCGCTCTTGCAGGCGCGCCTGCGCGTCCGGTTTCATTTTGGGATAACGATTGGCGATCGTCACCCATTTCTTGCGGCGCGTGGTGTCGAGACTTTCCCAATCTGCGGCCAGCGGCCCGAGCACGTGCTGTTGTTGCGGTGACAACTCCGACCACATCGGCCGCGCGGGCTTGGTGGTTTCGGATTTTTTCTGATTCTGCTGCTGTTGCGCGCTGACACCGGTTGCAATGCATGCAACCAGCAGCGAGAAGACCAGTGCTAGGGCCGTTTTAACCACGAATCAAGGCTCCGGTCGAGGTAGGCGTTAATCGGCAGTTCGCTGGTAAGCAGGCCTTCGTCGATATCGGCGATTTCGGTGCCTTGCGTGTTGAACGATTGCCAGGCTACCGCGCCTGCCAGCGTGGTCAATAGCGCCAACAGCACGAACCAGGCGCGCAGGTTGCGATTGAAAGGCTCGGCCATGCCCGTGGCGCCTTGCGTGACCCATGAGAAGGCCCAGGAACGCTGCGGCTGCTCGTTGAAGTGGGCAAGTGCTTGCTTGCGGGCGTCGAGCAGTTTGGCGGCGGTGCGGGCGTCGATTTGTTGCGCGCCCTGGTCCAGTAGCGCAGCAACTTTTTCAGCCAATTCATGGTCTTGTTGTGGATTGTTCATAGTGTAATTCCTAATTTCTTCAGTGCTATGGCTAGCGTATGTGTCGCTCTGGAACAGTGTGTTTTCACGCTTCCCTCGGAGCACCCCATTGCTTTCGCCGATTCCGCGACATCCATCTCCTCCCAGTAACGCAGGATGAATGCCTCACGTTGACGGGGGGGCAATTTAACCAGGCATTTTTCAATAAATTCAAGTACTTGAGCTCGCTCCAATTGTTTCAAGGGGGGGGCGGCGTAGGGCGACTCATTTTCTATTTCGAGCGTGTCCAGCGGATCGTAATCGTCCTCGGAGTCCGCACTAACCAGCGACGAGATGGGCGTAGTCCAGGTGGAGCGCACTTTCTGCCGGCGATAGAAATCGCGTATCGTGTTTTGCAGGATGCGCTGAAACAGCGGCGGCAATTCCGCGCTCGGACGCCCCGCATATTTCTCGGACAGTTTCATCATGGAATCCTGGACGATATCCAAAGCAACGTGCTCGTCCCGTACGCCAAAAAGCGCCTGCTTGTATGCCCGACGTTCCACCTCGGCGAGGAAGTCCGCCAGTTCCTTGTATGTAGCCAGTTCGGTCGCCTCTTTAAGTCTTTTGTTTTCCCGCAATGTGGGGCAAGTCCGTTGGTTGCCCTTCCTCCTCTTGGGACCTGCCATTGCGAGCAGACCATTTTTACGCATCTTAGCAAATCATCAGCACCGCGCAAGCGAGCGCGGCAAGGGCGTAGGCAAGTGTGGCTATCATGCTGTTTACAAACCGCATTTACTTGACCGCCAGTGCGGCAAACGGTAAGGTTACGGGTTATCGCACGTCCTGCCCGATTTCAGGGCGCTTATCACGGTACGGCCTCAGTTTAGTTATATTGGGTTCTAGGACTCTGGGTTGTCGACTGGTTTCTTTTGATTCTATTGTTATTTTCGGGATTTCGTTTGCCATGCAATTGACGGGTGCAGAAATTGTTGTGCGCTGCCTGCAGGAAGAAGGAGTCGAACACGTGTTCGGTTATCCGGGCGGCGCGGTGTTGTTTATTTATGACGAGCTGTTCAAGCAGGATAAGGTCAAGCATATCCTCGTGCGTCACGAGCAGGGCGCGCTGCATGCCGCCGACGGCTACGCGCGCTCGACCAATAAAGTGGGCGTGGCGCTGGTCACATCCGGCCCCGGTGTGACCAATGCGGTGACCGGCATCGCCACGGCCTACACCGATTCGATTCCGCTGGTGGTGATTACCGGGCAGGTGCCCACATATGCCATAGGCGAAGACGCGTTTCAGGAATGCGACACGGTGGGTATCACCCGGCCTTGCGTCAAGCATAACTTTCTGGTGCGCAACGTCGAAGATATCGCGATTACCATCAAGAAAGCGTTCTACATTGCATCGACCGGTCGGCCTGGGCCGGTGGTGGTGGATATTCCCAAAGACGTGACTGCGGCAAAGACGGAATTCGCCTATCCCGCCAGCGTCAGCATGCGTTCGTACAACCCGGTGACCAAGGGCCATCCGGGGCAGATCAAAAAAGCCATCCAGATGCTGGCGACCGCCAAGCGCCCGATGATTTATACCGGTGGCGGGGTCATTCTGGGTGATGCGTCTGCGGAATTGGCGCAGTTGGTGCGCACGCTGGGTTTTCCCTGCACCAACACACTGATGGGCCTGGGCGGTTATCCGGCTACCGACAAGCAATTCGTTGGCATGCTCGGCATGCACGGCACGTACGAAGCCAATCTGGCGATGCAGAATTGCGATGTGCTGTTTGCCATCGGCGCGCGTTTCGATGATCGCGTGATCGGCAACCCCAAGCATTTTTTTGATCCCAAGCGCACGATTATTCATATCGACGTCGATCCGTCGTCCATTTCCAAACGCGTGAAGGTGGACGTGCCTATCGTCGGCAATGTGCGCGATGTGCTCAAAGAATTCAACAAACAGCTCGACGCCGGCAAGCCGCACATGGATGCGCCTGCGCTCAAGAGCTGGTGGGCGCAGATCGAAGAATGGCGTGGCCGCGATTGTCTTAAGTACGATCGCACCAGCGCCATCATTAAGCCGCAGTACGTGGTGCAAAAACTCTACGAAATTACCAAAGGCGACGCGATTGTGACGTCGGATGTGGGTCAGCATCAGATGTGGGCGGCGCAGTTTTACAAATTCAACAAACCACGGCGCTGGATCAACTCCGGCGGTCTGGGCACCATGGGTTTTGGCTTGCCTGCGGCGATGGGCGCGCAGATGGCGAATCCGAAAGCAACGGTCGCGTGCGTCACCGGCGAAGCCTCGATCCAGATGTGCATACAAGAGCTGTCGACCTGCAAGCAGTACAAGTTGCCGATCAAGGTGGTGATGCTGAATAACCGCTACATGGGCATGGTGCGCCAGTGGCAGGAGTTTTTCCATGGCAACCGCTACGCGGAATCGTACATGGATGCGTTGCCGGATTTCGTCAAGCTGGCGGAGTCCTACGGCCACGTCGGCATGCGCATTGACAAACCGGCGGATGTGGAGCCTGCGCTGAAAGAGGCGTTCGCGCGCAAGAAGGATCTGGTGTTCATGGATTTTCAGACGGATCAAACCGAAAACGTTTTTCCGATGGTGCCCGGCGGCAGAGGGCTGTCGGAAATGATTTTGGTGTAATCATGAGACATATCGTATCGGTACTATTGGAAAATGAAGCGGGCGCGCTGTCGCGCGTGGCGGGGTTGTTTTCCGCGCGCGGCTACAATATTGAATCATTGACGGTGGCGCCCACTGAAGATGCGACGCTATCGCGCATGACCATAGTCACCAGCGGCTCGGATGAGGTGCTGGAACAAATCACCAAGCAACTGAATAAGTTGGTCGATGTGGTCAAAGTGGTTGACTTGTCCGAAGGCGAGCATATCGAACGCGAACTGATGCTGGTCAAGTTGCGCGCGGTAGGCAAGGATCGCGAAGAAATGAAACGCATGTCCGACATCTTTCGCGGGCGCATTATCGATGTCACCGACAAAGATTACACGGTCGAGCTCACCGGCACCGGTTCCAAGCTCGACGCGTTTCTGAAGGCCATCGACAGCTCGGCGATACTCGAAACGGTGCGCACGGGTGCTTCTGGCATCGGGCGCGGCGACCGGGTTCTAAAAGTTTAATAAAAACAAATAGTTACAGTTATTGGTGGCGGGGCGCCGCATCGGTCGCCTCGCGTTATAAGATATCAACGAAGGGAAATCTCATGAAAGTGTATTACGACAAAGACGCCGATCTGTCACTGATCAAAGGCAAAAAAGTAACCATCATCGGCTACGGATCGCAGGGTCATGCCCATGCGCTGAACCTTAAAGAATCCGGCGGCAAAGTCACCGTTGGTTTGCGCAAAGGCGGCGCTTCATGGGAGAAGGCGCGCAAGGCGGGCCTGTCGGTTAAAGATGTCGCCGAGGCCGTGAAAGGCGCCGACTTCGTCATGATGCTGATGCCGGACGAACATATTGGTATGGTATATCGCGAAGACGTCGCGCCTAATATCAAGAAAGGCGCCACGCTGGCGTTTGCGCATGGCTTCAATATTCATTATGGCCAGGTTGTGCCGCGCGAAGACCTCGATGTGGTCATGGTCGCGCCGAAAGCGCCGGGTCACACCGTGCGCGGCACGTACTCGCAGGGTGGCGGCGTGCCCATGTTGATCGCTATTCACCAAAACAAAACCAAGAAAGCCCGCGACATGGCGATGTCGTACGCCGCCGCTATCGGTGGCGGCAAGGCCGGCATTATTGAAACGTCGTTCAAAGAAGAAACCGAAACCGATTTGTTCGGCGAGCAAGCCGTGCTGTGCGGTGGCTGCACGGCGCTGGTGCAGGCAGGTTTTGAGACGCTGGTGGAAGCGGGCTACGCGCCGGAGATGGCGTATTTTGAATGCCTGCATGAACTGAAGCTGATCGTTGATCTGATGTACGAAGGCGGCATCGCGAACATGCGCTATTCGATCTCGAACAACGCCGAGTACGGCGATTTCACCCGCGGCCCGCGTATCGTTACCGAAGAAACCAAGAACGAAATGCGAAAAATACTCAAGGAAATCCAGACCGGCGCCTATGCGCAGGAGTTTTTGCTTGAGAACCAGACCGGCGCCACCAAGTTGAACGCCATGCGCCGCATTGGCAAGCAGCACGCGATCGAAGTGGTGGGCGGCAAGTTGCGCGACATGATGCCGTGGATCAAGCGCAACCGTTTGGTGGATCAGTCTAAAAACTGATGAGTTACCCCCACCCCATCATCGCTCGCGAAGGTTGGCCGTTTATCGCGCTGGCGCTGGTGGTCGCAATAGCCGTGCAGGTTTATGCGGGGTGGACGTGGGCGTTGTTTCCCTGGATCGTGGTGGTGTTCATGATCCAGTTTTTCCGCGATCCGCCGCGCGTGATTCCCTCCGATCTCGCGGCAGTGATTTCACCCGCCGATGGTCGCGTGGTATGCATTGAGCGCGCGCGTGATCCCTATCTGGATCGTGATGCGCTGAAAATCAGTGTGTTCATGAATGTGTTCAACGCGCACTCCAATCGCAGTCCGGTGGATGGCGAAGTGCGCAACACCTGGTATTTCTCCGGCAGCTTTCTCAATGCGGCGCTGTCCAAAGCATCGCTGGAAAACGAGCGTGCCGTGTTGTGGATCAAAACGCCCAGCGGCGCGGATGTGACTTGCGTGCAGGTCGCCGGCCTCGTCGCGCGCCGCATACTTTGTTACGCGAAAACCGGCGACGCGCTAACGCGTGGCCAACGCTTTGGTTTTATTCGTTTTGGATCGCGTGTGGATTTGTATCTGCCCTTGAACGCCACGCCACGCGCCGTGGTGGGTGACAAGGTTTACGCCACGGAGTCAGTGCTGGCGGTACTGCCGGTGACGCCATGAGCTACGACGATAAGAACAGCAAACAATTCATCAAATCACGCTTCGGGCGCCGCGGCATTTACTGGCTGCCGAATATGTTTACGCTGGCGGCGCTGTTCTCCGGCTTCTATGCGATTGTGCAGGCCATGAACGAGCGTTTTGAATATGCCGCGATTGGTATCTTTGTCGCGATGGTGCTCGACGGGCTGGATGGCCGCATCGCGCGCATGACGCGCACGCAAAGCGACTTCGGCGCTGAACTCGACAGCCTGTCGGACATGGTGTCGTTCGGTGTGGCGCCGGCGCTGGTGGTTTACACGTGGGCGCTGCGGGATTTCGCGTTTTCTCAAACCGTGCCGGTTCTGGGGCCGTGGCTTTCAACCAAGCTCGGCTGGATCGCCGCGTTTATCTATTGCGCATGCGCGGCGTTGCGCTTGGCGCGCTTCAATACCAACATTGATATCGTCGATAAACGGTATTTTCAGGGCTTGCCGAGTCCAGCAGCGGCGTGCGTGCTAGCGGGTCTGGTGTGGGCCGTTAACGAATATCAGATCAAAGGCGTGGACGTGAAATGGCTGGCGTGGGGGCTTACGGTGTTTACCGGCCTGACCATGGTCACTAACGTCAAGTTCTACAGCGGCAAGGATATTAACCTGCGAAAAAGTGTGCCGTTTTCGGCGCTGGTGGGCATCGCCATGGGCGTCGGCGCGTTATTTGTGTTTGCCAGCACGCTGCCGGAACTGTTGTTTGCGGTGTTCCTGATTTATCTGCTTTCCGGTTATGGGTTGTGGATATGGGAAAAGCTCAAGAAGCCGCCGCCGTCCGCCTCTCCTCCTGCCGCCCCGCTCACCTGAG
>JAYVQD010000410.1:0-4997 GCA_043777275.1 Nitrosomonadales bacterium | reverse complement strand
ATCACCTCAGAATCCGCATTCAGCGCAGCAAAGGGTTCAAAGTCCGCCGGCTGCCATTGCCGTAAATATAAGCGGTTCGTTTCAAGCTCGATGATTTTTTTCATGGCGGATCACCGGTGCGGCGGCGGTCACTGCCCGTAGCCGCGCGCCATCAGCACGGCGAATATCGGCAGAAGCACCAGCACGTGCGCCTCGCGCATCACCCACTTGCGCGCGCGCGTGACTTCTTCGGGTGCAGGCAATGCATTGGCATCTTGCTTTAGCCGCTTGCGCCAGCGCGCGTAAGCAAGCGTGGGCGGAATCGACAACAGCGCGATCAGCACGAACGTGGCGATCTTGGCCCAGAAAAAATAGTTGCCAGCATAAAACGCCGCGCCCTTGACGCCGAAAAACACGCGCGCCAGTCCGGTTGCCAGCGCGGCCATCGCGAAGCCGAAATACAAAAAATCATAGAGTCCCAGCCGTCTGACGATCGCGGCATTGATGAACTCGGGCTTGCACACCACGGCTTCGGCGGCGAGAAACACGATCAACAAAAAGATCGACACATAGTGCAGGACCGCGAGTGTGGCGTCCAGGAGCATGGGCTTTACGAGATCGATACCTTAGCGACGCAGTGTACAGTCAAATAGCGCTCGCCAGCTTGAGCAGCACAAGCTGCGCTTGCCGGCTACGCGCCCATATCGTAAAAAAATTCCTCGCGTACAATTTTATCGTTACGCACGGTGTAGAGTGCGGCTTCGTCCATTTTCATTCGCTGTCCCGACGGTTTGTTAGTGACGTCGTATTGAAAGCCGACGATAAAGCGGTCGTCGTGGGGCCACGGGCCCGTGACGGTGGCGGAATGAATTTCGTGATTGTCCATCCACCATTCGCCTTTGCCCTTTACCGCGGCAAGACCTTTCAACTCCCGCGCGGGAGTACCCGGCATCGCCACCGCCTCAACGCTGACCAAGTCATCGGCAAACAGCGTGTTGAGCGCTTCCAAGTTCTTGCCTTGCCGGCACAGGTCCACCATCTTCTGCGCAATCTCCATCGTTTTCATGCGAACCCCTTTCAATGGGTGACGACGACGTTGTCGTGCGTTCAGTTTACTCGCCCCAGATTACGCCGAGGTTACACACAGCGGGCGCATTTACGGCGTCAGCGGGCTTTGCGCGATTATCATAAGTATTTGTTTTAATTAGGTTTATTATAGAAATCCGGAGTTGATGCACGCGTCGCGCGCTAATCCGGCGTGAGCTGGAAATCGCCGACGCCGCCGGCTTCCAGCCGCAACAGCGCCTCCTTGCGGTCCATACCTCCGGCATAACCGGTCAGATCGCCGTTGGTGCCGATCACGCGATGACAGGGAATGACGATTGAAATCGGGTTGCGTCCATTCGCCGCACCGACGGCGCGCGATGCGCTGGGCTTGCCGATACGTTTGGCGACGGCGCCATAGTTGGCTGTCACGCCATAAGGAATTTTTTGCAGCGCGCGCCACACGATGCACTGAAACGCGGTGCCCGCGGGTTCGACCACCAAATCAAAATCTTTGCGTTTGCCGGCGAAATATTCATCCAGTTGTTGGCGCGCGCGCAGGATAATTTTTGCATCGGGCTGCCGCAGCCACTCAGCGGCAATCGCGGGATAATATTTTTCGCCGGCGAAATGCAAACCCGTCAGCGCTGCGTCGCTGGCGACCAACAAAATCTGCCCGAGCGGGCTGTCGTAGTAGTCGTAATATTCCATGGTGCTCACCTCAAAGAATGCCACAAATGCATCACGGCGTAGGCACGCCACGGCCGCCACGCTTCCGCTTTCGCCAACACGCGTTTGGCCGCAGTTGCGCCCGTCGTCTCGTTCATCGCTTTCATCACACCGTAATCGGTGTGTGGAAACGCATCGGGCCACGCCAGCGCGCGCATGGCGATATAGTGCGCCGTCCAATCGCCAATGCCGGGGATTTGCTTCAGCGCCGTTAGAGTATCCTCGATGTTGGATGAGGGTTCCAGCGTCAACTGCCCGAAGGCAATGGCGTGTGCCAGCGCGCGGATCGTCCTCGCGCGCGCAGCGATGATGCCGAGCTTGGCGATGTCGTCAATGCTGCACGCGGCAATCGTTTGCGCCGAGGGAAACACGCGTTGTAGCGCGAGGTGCGGCGTTACCACCGCATCGCCGAAAGCGCCGGCGAAGCGCCCGGCCAGCGTGGTCGCAGCGCGCACCGTGATTTGTTGTCCCAGCACCGCGCGCACCGCCAGCTCGAAGCCGTCAAAAGCGCCCGGCAGCCGCAGTCCCGCGTGCGGTCGCGCCCACGCACCCAGCGCGGCAACGATTTCCTCGGGCTGACACGACAAATCGAACACGCGTTTCACCCGCGCCAACACCTGCGGCAACACGTTGCCGAGCGTGGCCGCGACGCGCACCGACAGTACCGATTTTGTGTTGTGGTAGCGCACCTCGATCCAGCCGGTATGCGGCACGCCGCTATCGATATTGTCGATGATGCGCAGCGTGCGGCGATACACGTTTTTTTCCACGCTCTCGACCTGCGCCACGCTGCGCGCCGCGAGAAAGCCGGTGAGATGCAACCAGTCCAGCGGCGGACGATAGGCGAGTTCGAAGGTGAACACGTCCTGCTTCGCGCCGCGCGGTGTGGTCTTGCGCAAATCCGAGGGCGACAAGCGATAGCGTTGCTTGAACAGCGCGTTAAAGCGGCGCAGGCTCTGAAACCCGCTGGCAAAAGCGATCTCGGTGGCCGGCATTGTGGTGTCGGTCAACAAACGCTTGGCGAGCAGCAGGCGTTGCGTTTGCGCAAACGCGACCGGCGCCACGCCGAACTGCGCTTCGAACACGCGGCGCAAATGCCGATCCGTTACCTTGAGTTGCGCCGCGACATGTGTAAGACCATTGTCGGCAGCCATGCCGTCTTCAATCAGACTCGCCGCGGCCTGCGCCAGACGCTGCGTGGCATCGACACTGGCATTACCGGGCGCCAACTCCGGCCGGCAACGCAGGCAGGGACGAAATCCCGCGCCTTCCGCAGCAGCGGCACTGGGGAAGAAACGGCAATTCTCACGCTTGGGCACTCTCGCGGGACACACCGGCCGGCAATAAATCCGCGTCGACGTAACACCGGTGAAAAACCGGCCATCGAATCGCGCATCGTGACTTTTAACCGCCTGGTAGCAGCTATCGGGATTGAGCATCATGGCGTTATTATGCGGCGGCGCTGCTGTACACACTCGCCGTTTTCGGACATGCTGGTGCGTTGATGGCAGTGCGCTGGATAGTTCGCGGATAGGCGCTTGCAGGCTACCTGCGCAAGGATGAATCTGAGCCTCGACAAAGGAATGTCATAAGTATTTGTTTTTATTGATATTTCTAAAATCCAGCCGCGAGACATTAAAATGGCCTGGCGCTACAGGAGGCTGGCCATGAGCGTGCAGTTGAGTCACACCATCGTCTGGTGCCGCGACCAGGAGAAGTCGGCGGGTTTTCTCGCACGGGTGCTTGGCCTGCCGGCGCCGCGGCGTTTCATGCATTTTCTGGTCGTCGATTTGGCGAACGGTGTTTCGCTCGACTACTACCAATCAGACGAGCATGTCGCCTTGCAGCACTACGCGTTTCTGGTGAGCGAAGACGAGTTCGACGCGATCTTCGGTCGCATCCACGCGCAAGGTGTTGCGGTGTGGGCCGACCCCGCGCGAACCCGGCCCGGCGAAATCAATCACCACTACGGCGGGCGCGGCGTGTATTTCCAGGATCCCGATGGCCACTTGCTCGAAATCATTACACGGCCCTATGGCCGGTAGCCATGGCGGTCAATGCCGGCTGGATTTGCGCACCACGGGATTCAGTTTATCGACATCCGCCTGCACCTGCTCGCGGCTGCGCTCATAAACAATCTCACGCCCCATCACACTGCCCACGTAGGCTTGCCCGGTGCGCGTGGGCGTCAAGGCGCATCGAACGCTGTGCGCGCCTTCGCCGAGTACCACTTCGATGCGATCGGCGCGCTTGTTCAGCACCACCACCTCCATGAACTGACGGGTTTCGGTGATGCGAACCTTGATTTTTTCGTCGGTCATTGCCTGCTCCGTGAGTATTGCTAACGTTCATTGGCACTGCGTGAGAAGGCTGCGCTTTACTTGAAGTATCTGGGGTGCGGCTTGCTCTGAAAGCCAACGTTTGAATTCACCGAGTGCCGAAGGCAATCCGGTGGAATGATGGGGTTGGCCACATTTTCACGCGCTACGGGAATGGCGTGTCACGTACTTACGAAGCACACCATCCATTCGCGATTGCCAACCTTCGCCGGTAGACTTGAAGTATTTCACAACCTCTGGGCTGTAGCGCACTGACACGAGCAATTTCTTGTTTTCGGATTTCGGACGACCACGCAGGGCTTGGATTGGAACCATGGCCTTCAGTTGCTTGGGCGTGAGTGGTCGCGCGTCAGGATCGCTTCTAGCTGCCGCAGTAATGGCTTTGTCCTCCTCCACGGAGGGCATGAAAACAGTAGGACGCTTAGAGATTTTCGACATAGTGTTTCACCTCGCGACGATTGGCGCGGCGCAGACTGATAACGCTTCGCACGTCGCCACGGTCTACAAACGCCACGCAGTACAGGACTTCGGTTTTCGGAGCAAGCGCGATCATCCGCGTCTCTCTTTACTCGAACCGTTCATCAACCCACACCAGCGCGGCTTCCCAGTCGAGGCCGCCCGCCATTGACAGGGACACGCCGTGCTTCGTTTGGTTTGCCGTGTCCTTGGCCGGGTCGAACTCGATTTTCATACTTTACTGTAGCTACAATAAATCAACTTGTCAAACGAAGCGCGCGGCGACCTTCTATGGGGCCTAACGCCTGAATTAAGCCGAGCCGCGAAGCGGCTTCGGCTTGAATGAATTGTTCAAGCGTTCGCCGAAAATCGGCGCGGTTTAGCTGATCGGCGTGGGGTTTTGGCTTGAGGTGGTCAACGCCGCTGTCTGGCGGCGGCAATTCTCCCGCC
>JAYVQD010000409.1:0-5007 GCA_043777275.1 Nitrosomonadales bacterium | reverse complement strand
ATCAAACGTCCGCCCGTCTCTTTTCATAAACAGTTTGATCGACGTGCCGCTCGAAAGTTCCACAATTGTCGCCTTAATTATCGACTAGTGAGTAAATCGGTCAGCGTCTGGCGCACCTCGGGCGATTGCAGCATGAACGCCACGCTGGCATGCAGCCTGTCGAGGATAGCGCGCGGCAACTTCGCGGGCGCGATCAGACCATACCAAACCGACACGTCAAAGCCGGGAACGCCGGACTCTGCACGCTCGGCACGTTCGGCAGCAACGACGAGCGGTTCGCAGAGGATATGGCCAGCACGCGCAAGCGCCCGCTTTTCACAAGCGGAAATCGCGCTGGATGTCGTACGGCAGGTTGGGTGTGGCGCTCGGTTGCATCGAAAAACTCGACGACACAAAAACAGCGTATGTCCGTCGGGTGCCGCGCGCGGTCATTTCCGAGGCGACCATGCCCGCCGCGCCCGCGCGGTTATCCACCACGAATTGCTGGCCCCAGGCTTCGGTGAGTTTTTTACTGATGATGCGCGCCACCACGTCGCTGGTGCCGCCGTCGGTGAAGCCGACCAGCATGCGCACTGGGCGGGTGGGGTAATTCACCTCGGCAGCGACCGCGACCGCAAGCGGTGTGCAGGCGAGTGCCACGCCAGTCACCAGGCTGCGCCTGAATAGTTTTTGTATCGCCGTGAGTCGCAACGTTATGTGGAGCATGGGGATCGCCCGCTAAGGATCATGGGCAGAAGTACAACGCTGTAACACTGACGTAAGCGCCAGCCGGAACCGCACGCGATTTTGATTGAACCGCGTCGCGTCGCGGACTACGATAGCGATAGCGACCGTACCAGAACAACGCCAATAACGGAGCGTCACAGTGAGAACAGTGTGTAGAGGGCTCAGCGGTAACACGTCCGGCGCACTGCTGCGTCGAGCCACGGCATGCGCAGTGTTGCTGGCGGCGGCGCTGCCGGTGTGCGCACAATCGTACCCCGCCAAAACCGTGCGCATCATCGTCGCGGCAACGCCGGGCGGCGGCACCGATTTTATCGCGCGCTTGCTGGCGCAAAAACTCACCGAGGTATTGGGTCAGCAAGTGATCGTCGAGAATCGTGCGGGCGCGGGCAGCACGTTGGGCATCGAGGCCGGCATCAAGGCGGCGCCCGATGGCTACACCTTCAATCTGGTGACGCCGAGCTACTCGATCAATCCGAGCCTCTACAATCTGAAGTTCGATCCGATCGCTGACTTCACGCCGGTGATACTGGTGGCGCGCGGGCCGCTGATCGCCGTGGTGCATCCGTCGGTGCCCGCAAAAAACCTGCGTGAATTGATCGCACTGGCCAAGGCGCGGCCGGATCAACTGGTGTACGGTTCCAGTGGGCAGGGCGCGATTGTGCATCTGGCGAACGCGCAGTTTTTGCACATGGCGGGCATCCAAATGATTCATGTGCCGTACAAGGGCGGTGCGCCCGCGCTCACTGAACTGATGGCGGGGCAGATTTCACTGGTGTTCGCCACGCCGCAGGCGGCGTTGTCGCAAGTGAAGGCGGGCCGCATCCGCGCGCTGGCGGTGACCACCCGCACCCGCTTGCCCGCCGAACCGGGCATCCCCACCATCGCCGAAGCCGGTGTGCCGGGCTACGAAGTGAACAACTGGCATGCCCTGATCGGACCCAAGGGTCTGCCGCGCGCGGTGGTGGAACGGCTGAACAGCGAAGTCACCAAAATTATTCGTGTCAAAGACATGGAAGACCGTTTGCGCGGCGACGGTGTTGCGCCCGCGGGCGGCACGCCGGAAGAATTGCACGAACAAATTCGCAATGAGATCGCGATGTGGCGCGGCGTGGTGAAAGCGGCGGATATAAGGATACAGTGAGAAATTCAGTGAGAAATTCAGTGAGAAATTCAATGCCCCATTCGGTGATAACCCGGTAAACACAAGGAGAAAACCATGAGCTTTATCGAAATAGAAAAAGACGCAGGGGTAATGACGGTGCGGCTGAACCGCCCGGACCGCATGAACGCACTCGGCACCGACATGCGCAACCAGTTGGCGGATGCGTGGTGCGAGTTTCGCGATAGCGCCGATCTGGAGGTGGCGATTTTCACCGGCACCGGTCGCGCGTTTTGCGCCGGCGAGGATATGAAAGAGTCGGTGGAAAAAGGCCGCGTCGGCGCGTCGGCTGAATCCGCGGCGCGCGAAAACCCCTACAACGACGGCACACTCAACAAGCCGGTGATTGTGGCGATTAACGGTTTTGCCATGGGAGGCGGCTTCATGCTCACCGAGCGCGCGGATTTGCGCGTGGCGGTGCGCGGCGTGACGTTTGAGTCGTCCGAAGCCAAGCGCTGGCTGCTGGGCGGCCATAGCCACGGCGTGGTCAACAATCTGCCGCAAGTGATCGCCACTGAAATTGCCTTCGCGTTTCGTTTTACCGCCGAGCGCATGTACGAACTGGGCTATCTGAATCGTCTCGTCGATGCCGATCAATTAATGCCCGAGGCGCGCGCCATGGCGGACCATCTGCTGAGTTTGCCGCCCGCCTCGCGGGTGAACACGCTGCACATGACCCGCGCCATGCGCGGGCGCGTGTCCGATGAACTGGAAGCCTATGCCAAGCTGCTGCATAACCACGGCGCGCAATCCGACCGCGTGGAATCGCGCAAGGCATTCGCGGAAAAACGCAAACCAAACTGGAAGGGCTGGGACAACCCCGGTGACCGGGAACGCACACCGAAGTTTCGGCCTGCCGGGAAATGATGCTTACGTAAGTGTTTAACAAGAAATGTAACTATTCGGGATCCTTCGGCTGCCGCATAAGCCCTGGCTCGAACGGGCCATGGGCGGGCTGAAAACGAGATCACCCATGGCGCGTAAATGGGTAGCGGTCGCGCGTCAGCGGCCCATGAACGCCGGTTTGCGTTTCTCCATGAACGCGGTGCGCCCTTCGGCGTAATCCTCACTCGCAAAGCATTCATCCACCCGCGCTCGCACAGTGCGTGATCGTCTTTGGCGATTTCGTTCAGACACACTTTGACTGCTCCGCATTTGCGGGCACCAGCTTGGGGATGTGCTGCGAGCAATTCCAGTCCCAGGCGCGCACGGTAAATACGATGGCCTGCTCTACGTGCGCCCGGTAGCCGGGCGCGGCGAGTCGGGCGCAGAGATCGGGATCATTCGCCACGACGCGCGCACAGCCCCAGAGCTTCAGCCGCCGCGCTGCGGCGTAATCCATGAGAAACAGAAACGCGCGCTCGTTCTCGGCAAGATGGCCGGTGCTGATGTACTGCCTGCTGCCGGCGAAATCAGCGAAAGCGATGGTGCATTCATTGAGTACTCGCAGAAACCCCGCAGGCCCTCCGCGGTGCTGAACGTAGGGTTGGCCATCCACGCTCGCCGTTGCCAGATACGCCGAGTCGCGTGTGGCGATGAACGCAATCACGTCGGCAGAAAGTTCGCGCGCAAAACCGCCCGCTGCTGCGCGCCGCGCATTCGACTTACGCGAACCGCGCCGCGCCTGCTCGGCGCGCACGGCTGCCGAGAACATCACCTCATCGGGTGTCTGCGCATTCCCGGCAGTGGCGGTTGCCGCCGCCGCCCCCTCACCTCTGCCGGACATGCGGTTCAGCGCCGGGCGGTTGTGGTTGGTATTCGCGACAAACCGGCGACCAAGGTCATTTCTTCGTCCTGGGATCGTCGGCGGGATTGACGTAGGTGACGGTCCACGGCCCGATGACGTTGATCTGGGCGATGGTTTCTTCTTTGGTCCAGACGAAATGGTTCATCTTGACTGGCATGATAACGAAGCCTCCTGGACCGACGGCCATTGTTTTTGTCGTGTCGAGCTTGTCGCCCATGCCAAAGTTCAAAGTTCCGGTAAGCACGGTAACCCGCTCCACACCAGGATGAAAATGCGCGGGAACCTTATAGTTGGCGGGAAACTTCAGGCGGGCAGTGATGGGGCCCGCTTCATTCATCTTTCCTTCAAGGACGGCTATTTTCGCCCCCGCTGGCAGCGATGGCACATCCACCCACTTGAGATCGTTCGGCGTGACGATCGTATGTGAGCCCTGCTGAGCCCACACCGTGCCCGCCAGACAGGCGCTGACACATAAGCAGGATACTGCGTGAAGTAGGGTTCTCATGGTCTATCTCCTTTTTGAGTCCAAGTCTATGGTAGGGCCGTCACGTGTGCAGCAGCCGGAACATTGGCCCAACTAACGCACCGGCTTGAGGAAGTTCTGCATCACGTATTCGCCTATCTTACGCCCCATTTCTGCGCCGACTTCGCCCGATGCCCGGTAATGCACGCCGTCGTAGATGCGTGCATTGATGACCTCGGTGACAATATCCGAGAGCCGGCTGAAACTGCGTGTTACACCCGGTGCGGTCGGGGTGGTCATTTTGACCGTGGGAATCGCGTCACCAAAAAAAGCGCTCAGTACGGAAGCCATCGACGAGTCCGAGATGCAGTGGGCGCATGGATACTCGGGATGCATCGGCGTGGGGATGAGCGGCTCCCAGGTGGCGTCCCGCTCGGTTGCGTCGTTGCCGTCGATGTCGCCGTTGCGGATCGCGGTCACCGGACGCCAGAAGTTGTAGGCGTACTTGGCATCGAATACGGCAATGAACCCATCAGCCGTTGCCATGGACGCCAGTGCGAACAAGCGCGCGTTCTCCACCAGGACTAGGTTTTTAGCCGCCGAAATCTGGCGGACCGGCGAATTGTAGGTGTCCGCGCCGGTGAATTCCCAGAATCGCGCAATATCGGTTTGCTCAGCCGAGCGCCCCGATCCGGTCTTCGCGCCCATGCGCTTTACTTCGGCATAGTCCCTGGCCCACTGTGCGCTGTTGAGCGCATAGGGCGCGCCAGGGCGGAACTGATTGCCCGACTTCAACGCGAACGGCTTTACCGCGCCCCAATGTGGTCCGGCAGGCGTCACGGTGGGTACATAAGCGCCCGCAGCAGCGTGGGGGCGGTAGGTGTCCGGCGCAATGGCACCGTCCTTGCTGCG
>JAYVQD010000408.1:0-5019 GCA_043777275.1 Nitrosomonadales bacterium | reverse complement strand
CCATGCAGGGCCACCAAAGCGTGGCGCGTCATCTGCTGCGCGCCGGTGCCGATGCCGGCGTGCGTGTGACGGGCGGCATGACGGCGGCCGAGTTTGCGCAGAAGTACCATCACGCGCAACTGGTGCAACTGTTGCGCTGCGCGGAAAACCTGCGGCCGGGCGAATCGTTCGGCAAGCGCTGCGAATAATGCTGCGCGCCGGCGCCGCGTCTATTGTTTATTTCAGCCCTGAAAAATTCGTCGGGTCCATAAACACCGAAATTACTTTCGCGACGATGGGGCCGTTGGCCTCAGAAGCTGTGCGCGCGGCGATCCAGCCCTCATCCTTGCGGAAGCCATCCCATGCTTTAGTCGCGGCATCCTTGCTGGGATAAGCGAGTATGTAAACCAGCGTGTTCGGCTGATCGCGCGGCACCCAGTAGCCCACGTTGGTCATGCCGTGCTTCTCGAAAAATTTGGTGGTGTGATTGCGAAAGCGCGCCTGCAAATCGTCGAGTTTGCCTTCATGCGTGATGTAGGTGCGCATCTCGAACACGCGCGTGGCGGTTTGTGCTTGCGCGTTCTGCGCGGTTACAAGAACGCCCGCGACAATCGTACCCGTCAGTAAAGCGACGGAAAGCAGGGATGCTGCCCAGTTTTGCAATTTCATGGTAAATCTCCCGCGTCAGTGAGAAAGGTTGAAGTAGCCCGCTGCGTGAGCATACTACGCCGGGCGCAAAGCGCCACTTAACTCGCGCACAGAATCGCCGGCGTCGAGCTGCGTAACGGCCCGCACAATCGCTGCGCTATTAACCTTCAACGGCGACAGCGCCGCCAACCGCGTGAATTTATCCGTGAGTTCCGCGTCCGAGCAGGGATCAGCCGGCGTGCCGTGCGGATCGAGTGTCAGCGCCTCTTTCACTTCGCCGTTGGTCAGATGCAGTTGCACGCGTGAGCCGAAACGCTGCGGATACACCGCCTCGCACTCGTCATCGACACAGAGTTCCACGCGTGAGGCGATGGCAAGTAACGTTGGGTCATTGTAACCAGCAGGTTCAAACGCGCGCGGGTCGCCGGGGTCGCGGGTGAGTGCAAGCGCGGCGCAGTAGGGGATGCTGTATTGCGCGTCCATGGTGTCGGCGGGCTTGGCGTTGCTGTTGCCGTTGACGGAGAAGGCGCTGGTGCCGACGACGACTTTTTTGATTTGATCCGCGGTCAGCGGTTTGCCGTCGTTTATCTGGTCGCGCATTTGTCCGAGCAACTGCACCACGCCCTGTATCCAGCCGCACAGCGGATAGACTTTGCACCACACCGCGTTGATCGCCCAGCTTTCGCCCAACCCGTGCGTGAGTCGCTCGGCGTGGGCTGCGTTGCCGCCGAACACTTCCAGCAAGCCGTAACGCCCATCGATCGCGCCGGTGGGCCCGGTGAATCCGTCGCGCGCGAGCAGCGCGGCGCGCACGCCTGATGACGCCGCCCAGCCCGCGTGCATGCGTTTCACCATGCCGCCACCGCCACCGCCGCCGGCGACATAGCTTTTGATGCCTGATGCCATTGAAGCCGCGATGCCGGCAGCGCAAGTGACTTGCTGCGCGTTCAAACCGAGTACGCAACTCGCGGCAATGGCCGACGCCACGGGGCCCACCACACTGGTTTTGTGAAAGCCGTGATGTGAGGCGTCGGTGCCCATCGCCAGGCTGATGCGCGCGGTGACTTCGTAGCCGATGACGAGCGCGCGCAGCAATTGCTCACCGCTTACGTCGGTGGATTCGTCGATGGATTCCGCCGCCGCGAGCACGGCGGGCACGATCACCGTGCCGGGATGAATAATCGCCGCAGGTAATAAATCATCGAGTTCAAAACCATGGATGGCCGTGCCGTTGCACAACGCGGCCGCGGGCGCCGCGAGCGTTGCGGTGAGGCCAAACACCGTGGATGCACCCTGTGAATTTTCCGTGAGCATCTGCGCCGCCATGATCTTTGACCACGGTTGGCTTGCACCGAACAAGCCGCAGCCAATGGCATCGAGCAGGCAGCGCTTGGCGTTGTCAAATGCCGCTTGCGGTATCGACGCGGGCGGCAGCGCGCTCGCGAATTCGATCAATCGCGCAGAATGGTTCGCACCCGAGAGAATTTCATTTTTCATAATAAAAACAAATACTTACGGTTATCCGCCGTTATTTATCTGCCAGATCGCGCAGCCGCGCATATACCTTGTCATCCAGATTAATCACGCCCTTG
Organism: Nitrosomonadales bacterium; assembly: GCA_043777275.1. Lineage (GTDB taxonomy): Bacteria > Pseudomonadota > Gammaproteobacteria > Burkholderiales > SG8-41 > UBA5216. Next base: position 2,800 of record JAYVQD010000408.1, on the reverse strand, counting down.
GCGAGATTCGCACGGCGTTTTTGCTGGCTGCTATCGCCCGGCACGCGCACCGCGCCACCGTTGACGACCGGGCGATTCGCGGTAACCACCTGACGAAACGCCGTGACGCGCGCGGGAAACTGATCGCTGGGCATGAACAATTTCGGATCGATCACGATAAAAAATAATCCGTAATTGGAGATGTCATCGATAACCAGATCGCTACCGGCGAGAATGCCGAGCAACTGCACCGCCAGCGCGAGTCCGCTGCCGCGCGCGCCGCCCCACGGCAGGATCGCGCCTTCCAGTGCTTCGTCGGGATCAGTGGTCGGATGCCCCGCCGGATTCACTGCCACGCCGTGCGGCAGTGGCTCGCCCTTGGTGCGCGCCAGCACTACGTCACCCCAAGTGCTCTGCGAGGTGCCGATGTCGATGATGACCGGATCGTCTTCACTCGGGAATGCTATTGCAAACGGATTGGTGCCCATCAAGCGATCCACGCCGCCGTGCGGTGCGACGCGCGCGGTGGTGTTGGTGGTGTGCATCGCAATAAACCCCTGACGCGCGGCGCGCTCGACGTAATACGCCAGCCGCCCGCTGAACCAGGTGTTGTTGGCGCACACCACCGCAACGCCGTTTTTGCGCGCGATGTCCATCGCTTTGTCGATGGCGTGCAGCGATACGACGTAGGCCACGTTGTCGCCGCCGTCGAGCAAGGCCGAGCAATGATTCTCGCGCACCACGCGGGTTGGGCCCGCGGGCGGTTTGTCGCGGATGGCCTCGGCCAGCGCGATCACGCGCGGCAGACTGGAAAACTCGTGCCCGCATAGCGCCGCGTCAACCAGATGATCGGCGGTGATGCGCGCGTTATCGGCGGACATGCCCGCGCGGGTGAGTGCGCGCGCGGCGAGCGTGGTGGCATCGGTGATGGTGAGTTGCATGGTTTGTTGGCTTGCTGGTTAGCTTACAAAGCGCCCGTGTCACGCAGCCGCGCGATGTCGGCTGCGCTGTAGTTGAGCGACTGCAACACCGCATCGGTATCCGCGCCCAGATGTGGCGCCGCTTGCGTGCTGTACCCCTGGGCGCCCGAGAGTTTAAACGGTGCGCCGAGCAGGGGCTGTGTGCTGCCGTCGGGGTTTGCCGCTTGCACCACCATGTCATTGGCGAGCACTTGCGGATGCGCCATCGCCTGCGCAATGGTGTGCAGCGGCGACGCGGCTACCCCTTTGGCATCGAAGCGCGCTACCCAATGTTCAACCGTGTGGGTGGCGAAAATGTCGTGCAGCAAATCCACCAGCACTTTGCGATGTTGCAGACGTTGCTCATTGGTTTTAAAACGCTCGTCAGCAGCGAGATCGTTGCGATCCAGCGCATCACAAAAGCGCCGCCACGCGATGTCGTTGGTCGCACCCACCAGCATGTAACCGTCGCTGCATTCAAATGCCTGATACGGCACCAGATGCCACACGCCTGAGCCTTCTTTGCGCGGCCGCGTGCCCGCCTGCAACCACGCCACGGCGTGATAACCCAGCAGCGAGATCGCGGTTTCCAGCAGCGACACACGCACCCAGCGCCCGCCGCCGCCCTGCTTGCGGTCATAGAGCGCGGTCATGATGCCGCCGTACGCCAGCATGCCGGTTGACAGGTCAATGAACGACGCCCCCGCGCGCACCGGCGGCCCGTCTTCCACACCGGTGGTGGACATGATGCCGGAGAACGCCTGCATCATCAGGTCGTAGCCCGGCTTGTTGCGCATCTCGCCCGACTCGCCGTAACCGTTGATTGAGCAGAACACGAGTTCGGGATTGATGGCCTTCATGCTGTCGTAATCGACGCCCAATCGAGTGCCACTGCCGGGGATGAAGCTGTGGATCATCACATCGGCCTGTTGCACCAGCCGCTTCAGCACCTCACGCGCATCCGCGTTCTTGAGATTTAGAGTGATGCCGCGCTTGCCGCGATTCACGCTGTTGAAATTGGCGGTGATGCCGTTGGGCGCGCGCGAACCCCACGCGCGGTTCTCATCACCCTCGGGGCTTTCAACCTTGATGACGTCCGCACCCTGATCGGCGAGCATCTGCGCGCAATAGGGGCCCGCGAGCACACGGCTCAGGTCGATGACTTTGATGCCTTCCAGTGGGCCCTTCATTTACGCCGCGACCGGCAGGCCCAGCTCGCGCCGCAGGCCGGGGATCACTTCGGTGGCCCACAGTTCAAGCGAGGCCAGCGACTTCTTGTGATCCATGTCGCCGACCTGCGTTTGAATCGCGATATGCACCGGGTCGAGCTCGCGCACGATGCGCAGCATTTTTTCGATGCAGCTATCCACGTCACCCACCGGCAGATTGCGCCCGATATTTTCCAGCGCGGGTTCGTCGTCGTAGGGTTGCTCCTGCACCACGTAATCGTTCATCACTTTCTCGCGGCGAGTTTTCAGCGATACGGCAAGGCGCTGCTGGTAACGCGCGCAGTCGATGTAATGCACGGCGTCTTTTTTGCTCTTGGTGACAAAGGCGAGGCGCGTGACGCCGAGCTTGAGTTGGGCCGGATCTTTGCCCACGCCGGCGACGATCTGCGCGTATTGCTCGCGCGTCTTTTTCATGCGTGACAGCCCGCCCAGCACGCCGGAGATAAACAGCGTGTGCTCGCCCGCGGCGATTTTTTTCAGATGATCGGTATCGCCGCCCGCGTACCACAACGGCGGCATGGGTTTTTGCAGCGGGCGGCAACTGATCGACGAACGCGCCTGCTGGAGATGCTTGCCGTGGTACTCGAACACCGCTTGCGACAGACCGAGTTGCAGAATGTCGATCATCTCGCC